>JAJTBP010000377.1 GCA_021286825.1 Marinilabiliales bacterium
TCTCCCACCGGTGATACCAAACAGATCATGTCTGAATGGCCCGTTATGGTGAAGGAGTTTGCGGACCACACCGATTTTGGAGGGTTCATGAAGCGGGCCCAGGGCAAAACCGACAAACTGGTGGAGTCACTGAACCTGGGAGGGAAATCGACGATGGAAAAGATTCGCGCGGTGGATCAGTACATCAAATCCAATTACAATTGGGACAAACACACCGGAAAATTCGTCAACCAGTCGATCAAGGATTTCATGAAAAACAAGGTAGGAAATGTAGCTGAAATCAATCTCTTTTATGCTGCCTTGCTTAACAACCTGGGAGTGAATGCCAACCCCGTTCTGCTCAGTACGCGGGATCATGGGAAAATCAAAAGCCAGTATCCCTTCCAGCATTTCTTCAACTATGTGGTGGTGGCAGTCAACCTGGATGGAGAGACCATGCTCCTTGACGGGACTGAACCCCTGAGTGCCTGCGGCGAATTGCCAGTCAGGTGCATCAACGACAAGGGCTTGTTGATCCAGAAGGAGAAAACAAACAATGCCGTCTGGGTCCCGATTAACAGCAGAGGCGATTCAGGCATGGAGTACAAAATACACATCCGTCCCATGGCCACACCCGATTCGACCTTCATCGACTTTCAAATCAACTCCACCGGTTATGATGCCACCCGACTGCGGCGACTCTACCTGAACGACGAGAAGGAGTTGAGAAACGAATTGGATTTGAAGACTTACAACCTCAGGAATCCCCTCAAAGGTGAAAATGAGCGATCCCCCGATAAATCCTTCCTGATTTCAGGTATCGCAAAAACGGCTCTTGAGGTGGTAGAAGACAAGATCATTGTCTCTCCGTTCTGCAACTTCATTCCCACAGAGAATCCCCTGAAACAGACCCTTCGCTCCTATCCGGTGGATATGATTTACAAAAAGGGAAGAACCTTTGAAACGATCATCGATCTGCCCAAAGGTTACCAGATGATGAACAAACCCACGACCATCGACTTGAGCAACCAGGAAGTGGACATCCAATACGCCGTGACCCAGCTCAATGAATCATCCATTCAGGTGAAAGGAACTTACCGGTTTAAGCGGGATGTGTACGGTGCTTCCTCCTATCCGGACCTCAAACGATATTTCAACAGCATCGTAGACAAGTTGAATGATCGGATCATCCTCATCAAAAAACCATAAGAAAAAAGGAAGGGTCGAGCGAGGAGAAAAAAAGAAGCCGTCTCATAACTTAATGAGGCGGCTTCATTTTTTCTGGTTGACCCGCCTAGGCTCGAACTAGGACTCTTCTGAACCAAAATCAGACGTGTTGCCAATTACACCACGGGTCAATCATGACGTCTTATTTTTTAAGACGTGGCAAAAATACGAAGTTTTTTTTCGCTTCCAAATTTGTGACCCAAAAAAGCTGTGATAGAGGGGTGAAAAGTCAAATAATGTTAAAGCTTCGCAAAGACAACGTCGATAATCAGCAGTAAAACAGGAAAATATAACGAATGTTAAGCAGCAGATAGGCAAAATCAGTTCAATTTTTGGGCGTTATGGGTTTACTATTCTGCTGAGGTGAAAGATTTTAATATCTTCGCATATATTTTCTGTCCCAAGGGCAGAGGGTACCGGTATCGCCTGACCGGCGGATAGCCCGGTGGATCATAAACACGAAATTGGAATGAAAAGATCTTTCAAATTTTACGACACCGTAGTCGGATGGGGTATTTTTTTGATTGCTGCCATCGTTTACCTCCTGACCATTGAACCCACTGCCAGTTTCTGGGATTGCGGTGAATTCATCACAACGGCTTTCAGGCTTGAAGTAGGTCACCCGCCGGGTGCACCTTTATTCATGATTCTGGGTCGGATCTTCATTCTTTTTGCAGGATCTACCAGCCAAATTCCGGTAATGGTCAACATCATGTCGGCCCTTGCCAGTGCCTTTACCATCCTTTTTCTCTTCTGGAGCATCACCCATCTGGCCAGGAAGATCATCGGCAATGGCAGCAACTACTCCCTTCCTGAAATGATTGCCATCCTGGGTGCAGGAGCAGTGGGTGCACTGGCCTATACCTTCTCGGATACCTTCTGGTTCTCTGCTGTCGAAGGAGAAGTTTATGGTACCTCATCCCTCTTTACCGCCCTTGTCTTCTGGGCCATTCTCAAATGGGAAAATGAAGCGGATGAACCTTTTGCCAACCGCTGGATCGTTTTGATCTGTTATTTGATTGGCCTTTCCATCGGCGTTCACCTTCTCAACCTGCTTGCGATCCCCGCCATTGTCTTCGTCTATTACTTCCGCAAATACACCCCGACCAGAAATGGAATCCTCATCACTTCGGCCATCGCCTTTGTGTTGCTTGCCGTCATCATTTGGGTAGTCATTCCCGGTTTGGTGGTCGCTGCCTCCTGGTTTGAATTGTTGTTTGTCAACACCTTTGGAATGCCTTACAACAGCGGTGTCATCTTCTATGCCTTTGCATTGGTAGGAGGTATCGCCTATGGAATTTACTATACCTATCACAAAAAGATGGTTGTGCTAAACACCGTCCTGCTGGGTCTGGCTGTCATCACCATCGGCTATTCTTCCTATGCCATGACGGTGATTCGTTCTTCTGCCAATCCGCCGATGGATCAGAACAA
>JAJTBP010000378.1 GCA_021286825.1 Marinilabiliales bacterium
TTGGGTGGCCCCTTGGATAATTTCTAACAACTCAATTTTCGTCGCATGAGTGAGTATCACATACCGGTCTTGCTGCAAGAGAGCATCGACGGTCTTCACCTGCAACCGGAAGGCATCTATGCGGATGTCACTTTCGGGGGAGGTGGACATTCCAGAAAGATACTCGAGCGACTCCAGGGCGGGAAATTGATCGCCTTCGACCAGGACAGCGATGCACAGGCCAACCTGATTGCGGATGACCGTCTGATATTTGTGCGGCACAACTTCCGTTACCTGAAGAATTTCCTGCGTTTTTACAACATAGAAAAAGTAGATGGCATCCTGGCCGATCTGGGGGTCTCTTCTCACGATTTCGATCAGCCCGACCGTGGCTTTTCGTTTCGATTTGACGGTCAGCTCGACATGCGGATGAACCGGTCGGCCGAAAAGGATGCGGTGAAGGTGATCAACGAATACGAGGTTGCGCGGCTTGGCCTGATCTTCCGGGAATATGGGGAGATCAACAACTGGAGCAGCCTCGCAAAAAGCATCGAACAAGCGCGCAGCGCAGCAAGAATTACCACCGTAACAGCCTTCCTGCAGGCCATCGATAAGTGTGTCCCCAAGAAGGTGGAGAAGAAATACCTGGCTCAGGTGTTTCAAGCGTTGCGGATTGAGGTGAACAATGAGATGGAGGCCTTGCAACGCTTCCTGGAGGGGACACTGGATGTCCTGCGTCCCGGAGGCCGGTTGGTCGTCATCTCCTACCATTCATTGGAAGACCGGATGGTGAAGAACTTCATGCGGTCGGGCCGTGTGGATGGCAAAACGGAAGCCGATTTTTATGGAAGATTGCACCTTCCCTTTGAGGTGATCACGCGTAAGGTGATGGTCCCCGGAGATGAGGAGATAGCGGTCAATCCAAGGGCCAGAAGTGCCCGTTTGAGAATAGCTGAAAGGGTCATGTGATGGAGGAAACAAAGAAAACGGGTCAGTTTACGCTGGGGGATATCCTGAACGGGAAATTCTTCGATACTGAATTTTTCCAGCGGAACCGCCGGCTGATTTTTGTGGTCTTCCTGATGTTCATGGCGGTGATAGCCGTTCGCTTCAAGGCTGCCAAGGTGTTGCGCGAGGTGGATACCCTGGAAAGTGAAGTAAAGGAATTGAGGGCTCATTCCATTGAGGTGTCGGCAGACATCATCAAACTGACCAGGCCCTCGGAGATTTTGGATCGCATCAAAAACAGCAACCTCGGACTCGAGCCCTCCCGCGAGCAACCGAAAAGAATATTTGTCAAGAAGGAGATTTTTGAAGAACCGGAAGAGCAACCGGCCGATTAGGGCCCTTTTCCAACAAAACAGGATGTTCAGGAGCGATGGAAATTAGAAAAGGCATATTGCAGCGGTTTAAGGTGATCTATTTTGCGATCATCCTGGTCTGCCTTTTGATTCTTCTGCAGATGGTCCGGTTGCAGCTCTCTCCCGAATGGAACGAAAAAAGCAAGATCTTCGAAGCCGTTGAGATGCCAGTTCAAGCCAGAAGGGGAACCATCTGTGCCGAAGATGGCAGCCCGCTTGCGGCATCGATCCCCCATTATACCATCCGTATGGACCTGACCGTCCCCAAACTGCAGGACACCTTCGTCCACGAGGTGGATTCGTTGGCTCTGGCACTCTCCCGCTTTTTCCGCGACAAATCGGCCGGTTCCTACAAGCATGCGCTGCTCGATGCCTTCCGTCGCGGCGATCGTTACTACCTGGTCACACCGCACAAGGTGGATTATGAGGAGGTAAGGAAAGTCAGAAAATTCCCTGTTTTCAAACGGGGTCAGTTCCTGGGTGGTCTGATCCTGGAGCAGGACTATGAAAGGGTCTATCCGCTCGGCAATCTGGAGAGCCGCACCCTTGGAAAGATGAAAGAGGGATACCTCTACGGCATGCCAGCCCAGGTGGGGGCCTTTGGACTGGAAGAACGTTACGAAAAATACCTGCAGGGTGAACCCGGGCTGGCCGAAAAAGAAAACGTCTCCGGACGTACGATGGAGGTTCGGCTGGATGAGCCCGTGGATGGATACGATCTGGTGACTACGCTGGATGTCAACCTGCAGGATCAGGTCTCCTATTCCCTCCAGAGAATGCTGGAAAAGACCCATGCAAAATATGGTACGGCGATCCTGATGGAGGTAAAAACAGGCGATATCAAGGCCATCTCCAATTTTGGCCGGAACAGCAAGGGGGTCCTGATGCAGGGATTTCAGAATTATGCCTTGGGAAGTGCCGGTTGCTCCGAGCCGGGCTCCACCTTTAAGCTGGCCTCCCTGATGGCCGCTTTCGAAGATGGCAAGATCGACACCTCCACCATTGTCGATACGGGAAACGGGCAATGGGTGGCCAAGGTCTGGGGCAACAAGAAATGGACCATCACCGATTCGGACCACGACAAAAAGGGTGGCTTTCACAAGATCAGTGCCAAAAGGGTTTTTGAAGTCTCTTCCAACATCGGGGTGGCCAAGTTGATTTCACAGGCATACAAGGGAGAAGAAAAGGATTTCTTCGACCGCATTCAGGACTTCGGACTGGACAAACCGATGCATGTGGGCATCAGCGGGGAAGGTGTGCCTTACATCAACCATCCGGGTGAAAAGACATGGTCGG
>JAJTBP010000379.1 GCA_021286825.1 Marinilabiliales bacterium
TTCCTTGTACTCCTTTTTGGAAACGGAGGTTCTCTTTTGGCTAAATTCAGGCGATTCAACGATTTTCTCCAGGCGATGAAAAGTGGATAGCTCAACACTTTTGGAGAGGGTCTTGTATCGTTCAAGAGCGGCGGATCCCAAAAGTTTTTTATAATTTCTGATCGAGGAATCCCCGGCGAGTCTCTTCACCTCCAAAAGCAATCGTTCTTCATCACTCCCCGAAAACTGCACCTGTTGGATCTCCCTTTTCTTATGCTGGAATGCAGAAGAATCCAAGAGCTCCCGCATTGATTCAAAATGCTTTAGCTCCTCAGAAGCCTCCATTTTTTCAAGCGCTTGCTTCATGGATTGAAGCTTGTCCCATTTTTCGTCGATTTGTTTGGCGGAAGGAATAAGCCCAAGGGCATATTTCAGGCGGAAGGAAGCAGACATAGTTCATAGAATTGGTACTCAACAAAATTAGAAATTCCTTATAAAAAATGGCTATTTTTGGTTAAAAAGGGCAAAATGATTCAACTTCCGGAAGCGTTCGAAAATAGGATGAAAATCCAATTGGGCCAAGACTATCCAAATTTCTTTCAGGCCTTGTTGGAGGATCCTCCTCAAAGCATCCGAATCAATCCGAACAAGACAAATCCCCCCTCACTCCTGCCCTCTGTTAGATCTTGTCATACTGGATATTATCTTCCAGAGCGACCCATGTACACATTGGATCCTTGCTTCCATGCCGGGGCCTATTATGTTCAGGAGGCGAGTTCCATGTTTCTGGAACAATTGGTCAGCCCCCATGTACGAAAGGGTCTGAAGGTGCTCGATTTGTGCGCAGCCCCCGGCGGAAAATCAACCCATCTGAGCTCATTGCTCTCAGAAGACTGCTTGTTGGTCAGCAATGAGGTGATCCGTTCACGGGCAACTATCCTTTCGGAAAACCTTCGGAAATGGGGAAATGTGAATACTGTGGTAACCTGCAATGACCCCCGTGATTTCACCAGGATGTCCGGATTCTTCGACATCATCCTGGTAGATGCGCCCTGCTCTGGAGAAGGTCTTTTTCGGAGAGACCCGGAGGCAATCCAGGAGTGGTCGGAGGCAAACACAGCGCTATGCACCCAAAGACAACGAAGAATCCTTGCCGACATATGGCCTGCCCTTGCGGAAGGTGGAATACTGATTTACAGCACCTGCACCTACAACCCGGAGGAAAATGAAGGCAACATTGCCTGGCTCAAGGAAAACATGGATGCTGTTCCGGCAGTTCCGCTCCTAACGGTTGAAAAAGGCATTGAGGTAACAGACGCCCTTGGCATTCCATGCTATCGTTTCTATCCTCACAAGGTAAAAGGAGAAGGGTTTTTTGCAACTGCAGTTGCCAAGCAATCCTCGACCGACCGACTGGCCTCGTTTAAAGGTAAATCTTTCTTTCAACCGGCAGGAAAACAACAAAGGGCACTCGTGAAGGATCTGTTGATCGATCCAGGATATTTCATTTTTCAGTTCGAAGAGGAGCTGATTGCCTGGCCGCAGATGTTACAAAATGATCTGGAATCGATCAAAGCAAATCTTCGAATCATACAGGCCGGCGTAAAGATTGGCAGTCTGGTGCACCAACAAATCCTACCTGCTCATGAGCTGGCGGTCTCTTCCGTGATCAACAGAGCCTATTTCCCAGAGGAAAAAATCTCCCTTCCCGATGCCCTGCGTTATCTGAAAAAAGAGGATTTTCAGCCAGTCTCCAACCAAAAAGGTTGGCATTTGGTCACTTACAAAGGAATACCCTTGGGATGGATGAAGCATTTGGGCAACCGGATCAACGGACAATATCCCAAAGAATGGCGAATCAGAATGTCGATCGATGCCTACATTGGTGAACGTCTAAGGCAAGAGAATGGGAAATTCCCTTTCCCAGCTGGTGCAGATTTCTACTGAATATCAGTTCATTAAATAAAATCAATCCATTCTGTTTTTGTAATCTTCAAAGCTGAACTCGCGCAGAAGTTCGAAGCCTTTGTCATCACGCCAAAGTCCAAGGGCAGGATGTGCTACACCGTTGAATTGGGTTGTCTTGACAACGGTGTAGTGAATCATGTCTTCAAATAATATCGGATCGCCCGGCATCAGGGGTTCATCGAATGACCAGTAACCCATGTAATCACCGGCCAGGCAGGAGTTTCCGCCCATCCGGTAGGCAAATTTTCCAGGCACCGCTTCCTGATAGGCACCCCTGATTCTGGGTTGATAAGGCATTTCCAGGCAATCCGGCATGTGTGCAGTAAAGGAAACATTCAAGATTGCAGTCTTAATTCCCTTATTTTCAACAATGTCAACCACAGATGCCAGCAAAAAACCTGTTTCCCAGGCAAAGGCACTCCCAGGTTCCAGTATGACCTTTACATTCGGATGCCGCAAATGAAAAGAGCGAAGCAATTGAATCAAATGGTCACTATCATAGCCTTGCTTGGTCATCAGGTGACCTCCACCAAAATTGACCCATTTAAGACCCGGCAAAAATTTCCCGAATCTCCTTTCAAAAGCATCCAATGTCTTTTCCAGATCATAGGAGTTCGACTCACACAAGGAATGGAAATGAAGCCCTTCAACAAATTCAGGCAATTGATCATCCAGTGCATCAATCG
>JAJTBP010000380.1 GCA_021286825.1 Marinilabiliales bacterium
CTGATTTCAATTGGGAACTCAACATACACATAATTCATTCCCTTCAACCCCCTCATTCCATTCAATCCCTTCATTCCCTTCATTCCCTTCAATCATCCTTTTCCCTATTATCATGTCTCCGGTTTCCAGTCTCCGGTTTCCGGTTTCCTTGCTACTTGCCTTATGATTCTCCAATCCATGATAATCATTATCCATTTTTGCTGAACATTTTGAATGGTCAGATAGACAGCCCTCAATTCAGGTTGAACATCGGGGAAAACGGTTTTTGTTTAGGCATATTTTCTTACCCGGCTGTTCAGGCTCCCGATGATAGGGTTAGGGCAAATAATGCACCTGATTTCAATTGGGAACTCAACATACACATAATTCATTCCCTTCAACCCCCTCAATCCATTCAATCCATTCAATCCATTCAATCCATTCATTCCCTTCAATCCCTTCATTCCCTTCATTCCCTTCAATCATCCTTTTCCCTATTATCCTGTCTCCGGTCTCCGGTCTCCAGTCTCCGGTCTCGCGGCTGCTGAAAAATTTAACACAAAAGACTTGCAATTCTCGCTTAATTGACTTATATTCAAGGTTTCTATCCGATTACAAAATCTCTTTGTAATGCTGCCTCCCTCGCGGGAAATCCGGGTTATACCCTTCCTTACATAAGCGTTTGCTGAACCTAACAACCTACGGACATGGCAGAAAAAACTGCAAAAACCAAAGAGGTGACCATCGCGGTGGTCATGGAATCCGATCCCAAGGAAAAGGAGAAGATGGTCAAGATTGCCTCCTACAATGAACAGATCGACTTTGTCCTTCAATCCGACAATCCCGAAAAATTCTATGCCTACGCGGCCAACCTGAAGAAAAGGGGCATCCGCGTCAAGGGAATGTTGCTAATGGGACATGGCAGTACCACCTATTTCTACGAGCGGTGGTGGAACTACCTGAGCGGAAAGAGCAAGATCGATGAAAAACTGCGCCACAAGATCGGTAATTTTGGATACAAGGACCTCGATTACAACGGATTAATCAAGGATCACCAACGCAATCAAAAAAGATTGAAGGAAATTCGCAGCGACCTCTCCCAATGCAATGAAGCGCTCGGGAAGGCCAAAACTGATGCGGAGAAAAAGAGGCTGATGGATGACAAAAAGGATTTCATGGAGCAGATGGACCGCTACAAGGAGATGATCACCGTACAGGAAAACAGGCTCAAACTATTCGACGACGTATCGGATTCAATGGCTCCCGGTGCCCGAATCGGACTCTTCAACTGCTATGGCGCCGAAGACACCTCCTTCTTCAACAACGTTGCCGATCTCTTCCTGCACAAGCATGGGGGTGAGATCTGCGGCACCGACGGACTGTTTATCACCATCAAGACCCATCCGTTGGTGGAGTGGGTCTTCGGAACCTTCTCGACCGACGTGACCACCACCGGCAACTGGCAGCAGAAAACCGTCACCCCTGCCACCCATTGCAACGGGCACAACCACAAACCTGGTTGTACCTGTGGATGGGGTGGTCCCCGATGAAAATTGTGCGCCGCAAGCGCATTTGGAACCTAACCTGACGAACCGTGGTTGCCCTTGCCTACCTCGACAAAGGTCAAACAATGCGGTACACCCGATCCGCCCTACCCGAAAAGTCGCCATTGTGATCCGGCTCTGCCTCTCAACGGTCATGAGCCCGGATCTGGACCGGCGACCTTACCCAAATCCGCTTTTGTTTACACTTTGCTGAAGAACAAACCATGAAAACCAGATTATTCACCCTTCAAACCTTTAAACCAATGGAATGGATCTACATTGCTGCAGGAGTCTACTGTATCCTTTTGCTGTTGGGCCTGTTATCAGGATGCACCGTTGTACGAACAGATTATTCGGACAAGGCAAGGAAAGTTGCCACGGTTTACTACTATTTGCCGGAAAGCCTGATCAAATTGACTGTCACCACAAAAGTGGAAGTTCATTACGGGGAAGACAAGAAACTGAATGGTTCCTGCAAAATCATTGAACAAAGCTTTGAAACCTCCTCCGAAATGATAGCGGACACCCGCTATCTGCTCTCTTTGCTGTACAAACCCAACGCCCTGATGACCGATGACATCAAATATGCCGTCAATGCCAAAGGACTGCTGGAAACCGTCAACGTCACCACCGACGACAGAACCAGCGACATCATCGCGAAGCTTGCGGATGCGCCGAAGATCATCCTGGGGAGTCCAATAAGTCCGAGCAGGAGCAAGAAAGAAACGATCCAGACCAAAGAGTTCACCTCCGTTTTTCGCATCCGGGCTTCTACCATTGGAACGGAGAAGATGCCCATCTCATGGAATATTGTGCTGATCAACGAAATGGGAATCGACGGGGACAAACAATCGGTGGATGCAAGTTTTACAGTCAGGTCTGACGAGAAAAGTGCAGCCTCCGCACCGCTCGGGGAGATCCTCAACGGAAAGGATTCTCTCCCCACAAAAGTAAACGGTATCCTGACCAGACCCCTGAGAAACCTCTTCCTTACCATCGAACCCATCGTCCATGGAACAGGACTCGACCAGATGTTGCCTGTTCATCTCACCGTTGCCGATGCAGCCAAATTGATCGTTGTCCCGGTCAGTAGAACACTCTTT
>JAJTBP010000034.1 GCA_021286825.1 Marinilabiliales bacterium
CCCAATATAAAAGTGAATTAAAGAAGGATATTCACATGGAATAACAAACTGCTTTACATTTTCTTTTGCCGAAACAAACGTCGTTTTATAAATTTTTGATGTTTGTATAATTGGTAAATTGTATAAACTTAAATTCAAACTATCTGCTACATTTTGAAATGAAAACAGGACTACTGAAGTCTCACCTAACTTGAAACTATTCAATTGCTTTTCAACACAGGAAATTGTTCCTATGAATATTAATCCGAGTATTATTAATTGAGTGAAACTAATTTTCAAATATCTAATCTGCATAGTGATATAGCTGTTGTTTATGTTTGCAGCTAAAGGTTGCGGGGCTACAAGCACTAGCGGGTTGCGAGCTGCGAAAGTGTCCTCCAGGACAGTTTCGCCAACGTGCGACTCAGAGGGTTTTGCACCTCAGCTGATTTTGCCTTGTAGCCTGTATTGTGGTTAGTTGTTATTGTTTATTATTCTTATATATAACTTTAACTGGTCCATTTTTGTAATTTTCATTATCCTCCTTAAGGTTTGTAATTTGATCTTTAGACTTCACTAGGAGGAATTTCATCGTATCAATAGAAAATCCAAAGTTTGGAAAATAACCATATTTTGAAATTTCTTTAAGTTCTAATGAATCTTGAGTTAATTTTCTCACAATAAAAGCAAATCTAAAACCACACCCATCAATGAAAAGAGTATCATTTTTTAACTTGTAAGTCTCTGGTTCGCAAATTACATCCGCATTCCCTCTTATTAATACCCTTTGATTATTAACATTAAAATAATAATTCTGAACCCTACCATCTTTATAAAAGATTAACCCACTTTCTTTATACTCTTCAAAATATGGTTTTTTCCAGATTTCTTCCCAATATTTCAAATTATTGTTGGACAAAACTGACACATGAGCCTGGTTTTTAGATTGTTGGTAAAATTCACTAATGATCATACTCATAAAACAAATCAAAATAAGCATCCATTTCATAATAAATCATTCTACCAATGACAATGAAACAATTTTAGGAAGAGCTGTTAACAATTAACCACAACAATTTTATCCCCGCGCCAACTCCTCACCCTCCATCCCATTGGAAAGCACAGCATTAGGTTTGTAGTGGTTTAGATTGACATAAAATTAAATAGAAAAACAATACGTTCTGCATTCGGAATGGACTTATTTGTCTTAAATTCAAGACAATAAGACATTCTTAACAGATATTTCTGCTTGATCAATGAAAAGCGCGATTGGATCAATGCTGTTCAAAACCAGGAGGGTTCTTCGTTTGGGACAGGCATCCGAGGTTGGTGTTTTCGAACGGTGGCGAGCGGTGAAATTGGCCACTGGGAGGCAACATTTGGGGTCGGGTAGGTTGGGAGGAAACAAAAGATAGGTTCATGTCCGGAAAGCGGGCATGCTTTGAATGACCGTATAAAACCTTGCTTTTTGCCGATCTTTTGGGAGGATGGGTCATGGGGTGGCTATCGAGATCGACAGCCGTCTCCAGTATTCGGGGGCATAGACGAAGATGTCGTCGGAGGTGTAGGGCTTGTTGTCGGCGCCGGCATAGATCTGGATCAGGTTGGTGGAGTCGAAGGAGAGGGTGCCGGTCACAGTGGCGGTCGACTCATCCGGGATGGCCGGCATGTGGACGGTGTCGAAGTTGCTGCCCCGCACGATGAAGCCGCCTTCGCCCAAGGGATCGTTGATGCTGGGATGACCGTCGCTGGTGAAGAGGAAACTGCTGCCGGTGGCGCCGAAGACATAGGCATGGGCGGTGCCCTGGGTCTCGAGCGGCTTCAGCAAAGGAGCTTCCACCACCTTGATGCTCCGGCCGCTGCGGGCACCGATCAGGTAGGCATTGTTGAAACTGACGCCATTCTGATAGGCATAATCCAGGTTGTCGAGCAGGATCTGACTGTTGTATTCGGCTGGCAACTCGAACTCCTGGTACAGGAATAGGATGACCACCACGAAAATATTGAAGTCGGTGGCGGTCGCCGTCTCGTAGTTGACCAGCGAGGGATGGAAGGCCACGGAGCCATTCTTGCTGAAGTCGGCTACCCGGCCGGGATCGGAGAGATCGGTGTTGTTGTCGATCAGGTTGATGCTCTTGTTCCAAAGGGTGCCGTTGGCATCCCATTGCTGGATCCGCATGTCCAGGAACTTGGCGACGATGCAGCTGGGGGTGATGCTGGTGACATAGCTCCCGAATTGGGTATAACGGTCGCCCGACACCACACGGGCCAACTTGTCCGGCACCTGGGCCGACTTCTGTCCTGCAGCGGTGTGGTAGTTCATCTGAATGGCCAATTTTCCACCTTTGCCGGAACCCTCACCCCCCTCCTTCTTGCCACAGCCGATCATCAGCAGCAGACACAAAACAGATACTAACCTTTTCATGAGGCATCCATGGGAATCGTATCCCGAAAGATAGGTTTTTCCATCGAACATTGCAAGGCCAATCGCGCTCCATTTCAACCGTTTGGTTGATTTTCCACACAAGAAAAGAGCTATCCAAAGCTAGTGGCCCCACACATGATAACGACTCTCTTTGGATGGCCCCTGCGACATCGCAAAGGGACTTTCTCTGTTCCCCACAAGGTCATTCGGCAGCTTGTTGAACGATCTTCATCCGTCCATCCCAACACTTGGCGTTTCCATTATCTCGGGGGATCGCAGGGGATAAATGCCACTTTTCGCCAGCGATTGCAAAGCATCGGCAGCGATCCCCCGTTAAAAAAATTCCCAAAAAAATGGATTGCGTTAGGGTTCCGATTGCATGCTGGCGGCCAGCTTCTCGAGGAAATGATGATCCGTACCGCAGCATCCGCCCAGTATCTGCAGGTGATAGCGCTGCCGTAGCGCCTGCATCACCTCCACCATCTCGTCAAAATCCTCCTGCTGCAGCTCGGTCTGCTGATTCAGCGTTTCGGGATCGAGGGAGGAGGCATTGGCCTGAATCCCGAGGAACCGTCGCATCGCGGGATGATGGGCGTTTGCCGCATTTTCCAGGGCCGACCGGAGGTTGACCGGATGAACGCAATTGACCATGTATCCAACGGGTGAGCGATCGACCGACCGGTCTATGACCTCGATGGCCCCGGCAATGGGGGTGCCGTCGAGCAAACAGCCGTTTTTGCGAATGGAAAAGCTGATGAGGTAAGGAATTCCGGAGTCGGCCATCGCCCTCGCCATGCCCACGGCTTCGCCGATCTCAGGCATGATGCCGGCAAACAGGAAATCGACACCGGCCTGACTGAATTGCTGAACCTGGACCCGGTGGTAGGCATGGGCCGCCTCGGCATCCAAACCATCTCCCGCGGCAAAGGCATCCCCCTTGCAGCCCAGCAGTCCGCCAACATAGATCTGATCCTCAAAGTCCGGATAACCGGCGCGGATCTCTTTCAGAAAGGAACAGGCTTCGGCAATGACCGGCCGATCGGCATAGGCGGATAGCCGGAGGGTCTCCGACTGGACGCGCCGGGTGGGCGTCATGAGCAGGATGGGCCTGTTGTAATGCCGCGCAACCGCAATGTACTGGTGGTACAGTTGGGCGAGCGGCTCGGATGCTTCGTAGAGCAACCGGGCATGCCGGATGAAAGGATCCATCTCCAGATGAAACTCCTTCGTCAATCTTTCGAGCAGGGCCGCCTCGGTCAGCAACAGCCGACCCGCTCTCAGGCATTCTTCCAATGTGCGTTTTTCTGTAGACATGACACTTCTTTCAATCCATTTGAGGGAGGGTTCCGGCCAGGAACCAGCGGTCTCCTATTGGGCAAAACCGGGGAATCTCTTGTCTTTCCATGATTTCATTCGCCCGGGAGGGACGTGCGTCACGGAGGCTATGCCATGGGCGTTCCGGTAAATCCCATCAGCTGACCGATTTTCCCTGCATTTTCCTTGGTCGTCAGCCAGGAGAGCAGCGTCAGCGCCACCTCGATGGCCGTGGAGGGATTCCAGGAGGTGATCACCTTTCCGTCGACCACCACCGGCTGATGCACCACCTCGACCCCACACGCCGCAAGGCTCTGGCGACGCAGGTCGCTTGCATAGGTCGTTCCCTTGCGATGGTTCAGGATGCCGCTCTTGCCCAGGGGCAGGGCGCCCACACAGATGGAGGCGATGCATTTGTCTTGCCGGCTGAATTCGCGAATCAGTTCAAGAAATCTCTCATCGTAGGCCTCCCGGTAGAAGCCATATTCCGCAAAGCCTCCCGGGATGGCAAGGGCATCGAAGGAACCGACATCGACCTCCTCCGTCAGCAGATCGACCACCCAACGCTGGTGAAAGGAACTGCCGACCTCCCGTTTCAACCCGCAGGAGACCAAGGTCGTTGAACGATCGCCCTCCACCAGGTTCCAGCCCATGACATCCACGAAGGCGGCCGCCTCCAACACCTCAAAACCTTCCGCCAAAAGCAACAATATTTTTTTCATAGAACGTACTTCTGATCAAACCCACGGTACAATCTTTCCCACCGATCCGCCTTCAATTCCCGCTATCCCTTGCGATCCACAGCCGGATCAACCAGAGAGGCAGCACCCAACCGGGATTTTGCCGGATCGCGGTAGGCGATTCCAAGGCAGATCCCATCCCGGCAAACCCTTTACCAACAACGCTTCAGCTCATGAAACTCCAGTGAGACCACCGCAAGATCGCCATCGGTGAACAGGCGGATGCCGGCCTCGTCGGGAGCAAAGGCAAACTGCTGAGTGTAGGAAAACCGTCCGTCGTTTCCGAAGACCTCCAACTGTCCCCAATCCACCAACAACCGTATCCGCACATGTCCCCTGGCATCCGGAGTCAACGACTTGGACAACAGGGTCTTGTTGTAGTTGTCATAGATCAGGTAGTCATTGGCCACCTGCAATCCGAAGGTCAGGGCCTTGCTTTTGGAGAGGTCCACCTCCAGCGTCAGGTCAAACTGTTTGGCGCGAATTCCTTCGAGCAGGTTCTTGCCGACCGGCACCCGTTGTGCTCCCCACTTCCGGTCGTTTTGATAGAGCGAGGCGGTCTCGCGGATCGGTTGTCGGGTGATCCGTTTCTCTCCCTCCACGCTCACCAGTCCCAGTGAAACCGGGAAGGTGGCATTTCGCTCCCATCCCACCTCGCCGATTCCGCCGTTCCAATGGTCCATCCAGGCCAGTTGGATGATGCGCGGATCGTTGTTGGGCAGACTGCCGGCCTGAAAGCTCTGGGCGGCATAGAAATCGGGACCGACATCCATGATGCGTGTCGGCTGCTGTTCCGGCTTAAATGTGGTGCCATCAAAATCGCCCACGAGATAGGATCCGTTGGCGTCCTGCAACACCCATCGGATCTGGCGGGGATCTCCGTCCAACGGCAAAGGATAGATGTCGGGGCATTCGAAACCAAACGGCAGGTTGCTAAGAAACTCCCAGTGCAACAGGTCTTTGGATCCGTAGAAGGTGGTGCCGTTTTCATAGATCGCCATGACGAATTTCGACTGGGGGGCGAACCAGAAGAGGTGGGGATCGCGTGGATAATCCTTCTCCATCCGGTTGGCCACCGGATTGTTGGGGTAGTCGTGCCATTGCTCTCCCCCGTCGTTGCTCCAGGCCAGACAGGTTCCCTTGCCGGTGCCGGTGTAGATGGCCACGATCGCCTCCTTCTCCGAGCCGGTGATCCCTTTGGCCACCGCTCCCGAGACGACCACTGCACTGCCCGAATAGACCTGTTCGCCCGATACGTTGCGCAGGGCGGTGGACGGAAGATCCGACTTCTGCGGGATCAGGGCCACGCCGCGGTCGCGCCAGTGCAGCAGATCCGGACTGGTGGCATACCCTCCGTGGCGGATGTTTTTGCCCCATTGGTAGATCATGTGAAACTGACCGCCTTGCCAGACGATGCCGTTGATGTCATTCATCCAACCCGTTTGCGGGGAGAAATGAAACTGTCCGCGGTAATGCTCGCGGTAATCGGTGCCCTTCCCATGCGGATTGAATTGGGCCATCAGGGAGTGGCTGGCGAGGAGCAGTAGCAGCAGCACTCCGATCCCTCTCATTTTGTTCTTTTTCATGTTTCTGTGGTTGCCTTCCCTGCAAATGTAAACGGGAAAATCGAAGATTGAAACCCCTGACACTCCTTTGTGCCGATTTCTCCCCCGCAAAATCCGGTTGCGATATCGTATATCCTTTACGTCGTGAAGATCGGAAGCCCTTTCCCAACCCCACAACGGCTATCGCCGGATCGGCAGGCAGCCTTCCCGTCTCCTGTCTCCGGTCTCCGGTCTCCTGTCTCCGGTTTCCGGTCTCCGGTCTCCCTTATTCCTTGGTTACGAGCCGCAAAATCTTGCGGCTCTACAAAACTCCCATCTAGCCACCATCCATGCCCCCCGCTTCTTCCGGTCTCCGGTCTCCTGTCTCCAGTCTCCCCTCCCTAGACCGTCTTCATCAGGAATCGGGTCACGAAAATCACCACGATCAGCGCGTAGAGCGAGAGGATGGCCAGGGTCATGATGCCCATGAATCTGAACAATTTTTTGAGGGAATGGAAAGCGGTGGTCAACAGCATCTCTTCATCGGTCAGAACGGCCTTCCTGATCTGGTTGGAGAACCGGTAGAGATAGGTGATCGGGAAAACATAGAGTGCCACCACAATCACATAGAAGAATGCCAGGGCCGACATTTGTAAGCCCCGTGAAATAGCGGTTGCAAATGACACCCGAATCACCATCAGCAGAAAGAAGAGCACCATTGCACCCAGACCAACATAGCCGATCAGGGCCAGAATCTTCCCCCACCTGCTGGTTTCCAATAGGTCCTGTTTGATTTGATAGTTTAGCATGGGATCCTTCTCTGCAATTGAATTGTTTTCCATATCAAAAATATTATCAGGTCATTAAAAATAGGAACGGCACGGATGCAACCCCACGGGTATCTCCATCCTCCCGATTCCCGTCTCCCGTCTCCGGTCTCCCTTATTCCTTGGTTACGAGCCGCAAAATCTTGCGGCTCTACAAAACTCCCATCTAGCCACCATCCATGCCCCCCGCTTCTTCCGGTCTACGGTCTACGGTCTCCCTTATTCGGTCTCCCGTTTCCTGTCTCCGTATCTAAAACGCTTTTAGCAAAAACATGGGTACGGCAATCACCAGGATCAGCACGTAGAGTGAGAGGATGACCAGGGTCACGATGCCGATGAACTTGAACATCTTCTTCAGGTGATAAAATGCATTGGATATCAGCAACTCATCCTCAGCCAGAACACCCAGTCTGACATACCTGGAAAACCGGTACAGGTAGGTGATCGGAAAGTAGTAGAGCACGCCAACCAACAGATAGACGAATCCCATGGCAACCATGGGGGTTCCTTTGGCCATGGGACTCAAGAGGGTGAGTCCGAGGATCATCACCGCGCACATCAGGAAGAGCAGACCCAGTCCCACATAGCCTACGATGGCCAGGAACTTGCTCCAGCGGGAGGATTCCAGGAGATAATGTTTGATCTGGTCGTCGATGACCAGTTGTTTAGGGGAAGCAGCATCATTTTCCATGACAAGTGTTTTTGATTTCCTACTCTTTTGGCTTTTCGGAATGGCCCCGCAATTTGTGGACAGCGGTATCCCACTGAGGTGACGCCTTTCAAACAGGAACCGATGAAAGACCATCCAAGGTTGAGACGTTTCTTGCGAGGGAAAGTGTCTGGAATTGAATCTGTTGCTTTCGATGGCAGACGACGTTTACAAGGAAGTTTGAGGTCAGTTTTCAGGTGTGTCAGATGCAATAAATGTAGCGAATTTTTGTTAAATAACACCCGTGCGAGCGAAAAAATCGGAGGTTGCGGGATTAAAAAAGTCCGGTCGTTTCCGGATCCGAAGAGGACTCCGGGAAAGCCCCATCCCGCTCCACCCTGGCGATCCGCACCCGGAAACGCTCGTACCAGACCGATCGTCCCAGTTGCTGTGCGAGGCGATGCTCGGCCTGTTCCTTCCACTGGCGGATGGCGGCAAGGTCCCGCCAATAGGAGACGGTGATGCCCACCGCTTCCCGGGCACTCTCGACCCCGAGAAATCCATCCTGCTGCCGGGCCAGTTCCACCATTCGGTCGGCCATTTCACGGTAACCGTTGTCACCCGCCGTCCGCACAGAGGTAAAAATCACGGCATAGTAAGGAGGTTCGGGCGTTTGGGCCATCATGATGCAGGCAATCAATGGATGAGAAATAGTATGTGAGAAAATTTGAAGATCTCTCGTAATTCAGCTTTTCTCGAGAGATCTCCATTGCAAGATACAAATTTAGAACGGAATATCTTCAGGTGTCAAGGTTGGTTTGCATCCCACTGTATCTACGTCATTTGCTAGGCCTGGTTCGACTCCTCAATTTCCAAAGGCTTCTTTTCAGCCGGCTTCGCATTTTTCCCCCGGATAAATCTCCAGATTGCGGTCGCAGCACCTACAACGGCAATGGCTATAATTTTAAAAAATTTGGCAAACAAAGCAAAGAAACCAACTTTAGCCAGGACTTTGCCCGCGACCAATCCTCCAATCGTCCAGGCTGCGACTTTATCCACTTTGGGATCAAAATCAAAGTATGAACTGCCCTTTTCAAATGTTATGCTGGATAGGACCTTGTCTATCGTAGGTCTGACATCCGCCAGAACGTTCATCGTCGCCACGGCATTGAGCACAAAAACACCTTCCTTCCCTAGAATACGCAGATTATAGTTTAAGATGCTGACACTATCGGAGCCAAATTTCAATTCCTTGGCCCAATGCAGCACCTTCTTCTCCTTGTCGTAATAGGGCTTGGAAGCCCATCCAACCAAATTGATCGGTTGATAACCACGATTTACACGACTGGGATTTGCCTCTTTCGTCTCTTTCTGAAGATTTTTCAGCAGCTCATCATAATCTATGCTTTCGGCATCATTGTCCTTCACATAGCCAATGTCTTCAAAGTTGATGGTGAAAGCCCAACTATTTTGGGCCAATACACCCCTGTCTTCGGGCACCAACAGGCCTAAAATCGTACTATCTACAGGATTTCCCCATAAATCAGACAAGACAAACTTACTTTGCTTTGCATCCAGATAACGAAACCCCGAAGGGACAGAAAGTTTTGCTTTACACGTTTCAAAATTGATTTCACCCTTTTGATATACCAAAGAGCTCTCAATCTGTTGAATCTTCAGTTCGGTACTGTCTATTTGGGCCATGCCAAACA
Organism: Marinilabiliales bacterium; assembly: GCA_021286825.1. Taxonomy (GTDB): domain Bacteria; phylum Bacteroidota; class Bacteroidia; order Bacteroidales; family Prolixibacteraceae; genus CAINVV01. The sequence goes on from JAJTBP010000034.1 coordinate 9,191, forward strand.
GAGAAACCAACAGTAGAATGGCTAGAAAAACGGTCTTCATTTTAAACATACAGGTTAGGTTTGGTTGGTATCGATTTGTTCTGTCAATTTGCAAATAAGGATACAAGCGTCTCATCAACAACAGCGCAACTGGTCAGCCAGATACCAGTTTTCGCAACACCAAAAACGAAAGATCCTCTTTTAACATGCATGGATCATCCTTCCCATTGGCAGGATAGCTGAGGTGCATAAAAATGCCGGAGTCTCTTTCCATTTGGGATTGCTATGACACTTAATTTTTTGCTATTCTTCCAGGGATGGAATTAAGCAATTTGCCGTTGTTGTCGTACAGGTAGATCAGGCTGTCACCATTTTCGGTATAACGAACCCACCGGCCAACTTTGTATTTCCCTTTGTAGCAACCCTGGTAAAACATTTTCCCATCTGTATTCCAGTAAGACCAAACCTCCAGGTCAGTCTTTGGTTTTGCGACTCCGGTAAAATCCTTTTGCCCAATTTCCGAGTATCCATTACACGTCTCCATATGACCCTTGGTAAATCTGGAGACCTCTTTGAGCTTTCCATTTTTATAATAAACGCTCCAATCTCCTTCTTTTAATCCATTCACATACTGACCATTACTGGATTTTTCACCGGTATCGTACCAGAAATTCCACTCCCCATTTTCATGGCCTTTTGTCATCATTCCTTGACCCAATAGTTGACCGTTTTCATGCCAGGATTTCCATTCCCCCTCTTCTTTGTTTTTGACGAACTCACCTGCCGATTTCTTTTGTCCGTTTTCAAAGTAATAGACAAATCTTCCGAATTTGTCATCAAATTTCTTTGATTTGAACTGTCCTGACATCTGCAGTTTTCCACTGATAAAATAATCGTTGACTGTCCAGGTTTTGTCATGGTTCTTACTTGCCTTCCTGTAAAAAGAAGCGATACTTCGATCGGATATCACTTTCCAATCTTTATCGTAATAAACCGTCAAGGTATCCTGAGCCTGGAGTGACAGGTGCAACATCCACAACACCCCGAAGCAAAAAATAAATCGTTTCATTTTCATCATTTTGAGAAATAGATCAGGATGGGAAGTTTTTTTGAAATGTTGTTTTTCTCTTCGCAAATCTTTTTGAAACTGGCTGCCTTTAGGCTCGGAGCTTTCGTTCGATAATGATAGATTACGCGAAATGACTTTGGACTGACTTGAACAATCTTCTCATCGAAGAAGAATGCTTCATTGTCATACTGGTTATAGAGATCGAAAATCATCATTTCTTTCGGCAAATTAAACAACACTTCATAAGTGATGTTCAGTGGATAAGATAGCGCATAATCCATCTTTCTCTCTTCACAAGTATTCGAATTCAATTCCTGATAAAGTGTTTGTGGTTCAAATTTGAAAAACCAGAATCCGGTAAAACGTTTGTCCGATTGTTTGTCGCCATTTTGAAACAGGTCATCGACCGCATAGTGATAACGAACGGTGGAAACATTCTCCACCACATCATCAGACATCTCTACTTTACCCAATAGCTTGGCTCCCGGCAAGCTCTTTTTTAAATCGTCTGTCACATATTTTGCCCAATCCTCATTCGAATTTTGTTCCAACATGATTCTCCTTTGGTCGGCCTCCAACCCTATGCGCTTGGAGACGATGTCATACTTTGCTGGTTCAGTGAAGGAACTGATGTTAAACTCATCTTTGATCTCGATTACCGAATGTTGACCTTCAATGTTCATGGAAGCCAAAGTATCGGAGGGTTCTCCAATGACAAGTGCCTGGCCGTAATCGACTGAAGCCATTTTTTTAAAATCACCCCCCTGATGTGCAATGGTTGGATCTACCCAATAGGTCTTTCCCTTGTATACAAATTTGACAATACAATGGTCAAAAATCTTATTGCTTGGAGACAAGGTTCCCGTATGAGATTGCATGATTGTGTTGACAAGCGCAGGGTAGGCCGATTCAACACCGTTACGTTTCAAAAGACTTACCAGCAACAATGATTTGTCCTTGCAATCTCCAAAGCGCTGTTTGATGACTTGTTCTGGAGGAAACGGCTTGATGCTTCCGATACCCACTTCGATGCCCATGTAACGAATCTCATTTTGCACGAAATGGATGATCTTGTCTATCTTTTCCTCCGTGTTTTCCTTACCCGTAAAAAGTTCCTTGTACAAACCATCAAAATTGGGCTCTTTGCTCAGTGCAAAAACTTCCTGAGCCCATTTGTTTACATCCTTCCATGATTTCATGCTGGTAATCGTGAAGTACTTAAAAGGCATGAACCAGCCAGGCACATTGTCCTCCATGGTAAATGCCTTCACATGATTTTCCACGATGGTTATCTCATGGTAGTTTCCGATGATCTGATCGTTCAAATGAACGGAACTGTCACAATTGAAGCACTTGTAATCATAGGATAGATCCTTCGGATAGAGGACACGCAGACCTATCCGATCGATAGGATTGTTCGCTTCCAAAGTTGTGAGGAAGTATTTTTCCTTTCCAAAAATCGGATTAACACCCACAATCGTGTAGGAAAAATCGATTAGGTCGTCCTTGCGAATGTCTTCGAGATTGGCATAAGCAGTAGTCAAACCCATGTAGATACCTTGATTCAGATTGTATTCATTGTTAAGGTTCTTAAAGCTGATTCCCTTGGTCCGATCTATTTTCTCCCCGTTTCGTACCACATACAGATGATGGACCTTCAGTTGTTGGTAGGTGGTGTCGTAACTGACGATGACCTGCGAAGCTTGCGTGATGCCGCTATAGGAAACGATATCCCGAACCTCTCGGTTGTAATGTTCATTCTTTTCCAGATTGACTTGCTGATCACTCAACAACAAATAATAGCCCTGACTGATGTCTGACTTTTCGAAAAGGTTCTTATCTGGGATGATCACCTCCTTGACCCAATCGGGTGTTTTATCGATCTTGAATTTCTGGCCAACTGCCAACTGAATCGTCCCAATCATGAGGCAGGCAAAAAAAAGACAATTTTTCATTCCTTACGGATTAAGAATCAAACGACACTTCATTTTCTGATATGAAACCAACTTCACAACTTATACTGATCGCAATTGGAAAAAGCCTTTTCTGGCAACTTCGGTTACGACAGCCCTGGTCCATCGAATCAATCTCAAACCAATACACAGACGTTCAAACCGATCTCTCTCGTAATTGATCCGTAAGCCACAGAAAGAACAAGGGATTCCACATGCTTTCAATGGGTGACGTTTTCTTCACAGGAATGGTCCGAAAAAATGTGATCATTTCAATTCAATTGGCTGACTTTGCTTAGACCACAGGGCTTCTGCAAAGGCCAGCACCAGGATGACACCAGGTTAAGTTTTCCCTAAAATACAAAAAAAGCTCACTCGGCTGCAGCCAAACATAATTATTTTGGGAACGATTTCGTCTACAGAAATTCAATGACCCGCTCAAACCCGAAATCCATTGTCTGGGAGACAAAAACGGCAACTTCAGAGAAGCATCCCATTGGAACGCCAACGCAAATGCACACTTGATACACTCAGTTGACCGATGGTTTCATCTAATAAACCCAGGGGATCAGGCGGTAGGTGTGCCGTTTGTATGCCTGATAATCCTCGCCGAACTGGTCCACCAGTGCCTGCTCTTCTACATGGATGCGTCGCACAAAGGAGAGGGTGATCAGGACAACGATCACCGCCAGACTCAGCCAGTTGTTCAGTGACACGCCCAGTCCCAGGAAAGAGATGAGCGAACCGAGGTAAGAGGGATGTCGGATGATCCGGTAGATTCCATCTTTCTTGATCACATGTCCCTCGCGGATGGTCACGTCGACGGTGAAGAAACGGCCAAGCGACGCAATCGCATAAAAGCGGATCGCCATTCCGATCAGGATCAGGGCCAGTCCGCCGATGGGCACCTGCCACCCTTCCCCGATGGGCCACCGGACCACAATGGAGGAGAGCACACCCAGCGCGATGGCCAGGAAGATCACGAACCAGATCAGCCGCAACGAACCCTTGTCCTTTCCTTTCCGATCTTTGACGCCCGAACGCATGGACCTGTTCAACAGGATCTCCGACAACAGCCAGAGGGTCCAAACCAACCAAAAGAGTTTCATAACCGCTATTTTTTGTTAGATGTTTCCATTTTTTGACTCACTGCTTCCAGGTGCCAGGCAGGGCATCCCCTCATCCCGGGAATCGGGTTCCTGACAGGCCCGGAAGAGATAGCGTTCCCAAAGAAATCCCGGGCAAAGGCATGCAGGATTGGCACGAAGTGCTCATGATCGGCAACCACTTGGTCGGTTCCCGTCTCCACGATGTGGCTCTTGTCCTGAATGGCGATGCCCAATGGGTTCAAAAACGTCTCCATCAGAATCTGTTCAGGATATCCAAGGTTGTCTCATAATCATGAGGACCCTTATCCGTAGAGAAAAGATGGTTCGCATGAATGTCCTCCATAGGATTCATGCTTTCATGCGTCAGATCTTCTGCCATGGCCAAATGCCATTCGATGTTTTTCGCCAATTGATTCATAAAAGCCAAGGTGCTCCGATCATTTGTCTTACTGATTTGCACATCTGAATTGAGATCCAATCCAGAGCTCAATCTCTCAAGTCCGTGCCTTTTCAAAAATGCCAACGTACGATCGGGTAGCATCCTGGCCGCCAATCGAAGTGATTTGGTCGGGCACAAAATTGAAATTTTAAGACTTCTGTGAAAAAAGAAAACAAACAGCTTGCCCGACTGACCAGTCCTCAGTGTATTCGCAAACCACTCCCCCGGAAAGGGTTGACCGGCTTCCATGGCGATATCCACGGGTTTGATGCCATTGATGCGTAACAATTTTTCAGTTGCCCGGATGATCATGCCTCCATCTTGTTTATCGGTTTGGTGAAAGAAACTACGACTTATCAGTTGTTTCTCCACAAGCAATCATTCCATTGTTGTCTGAACAAATATAGCCTAATCCATCATAACACGGATGAATGATCTTGCAACATTTGGTTCTCCACCATTTTGCCTTCCTTCTGCAAAGCTCCCTTTTTAAGCTCTTCCACGATTAGATAGATACAGACCGTTGCGACCATTACAGCGGCGGTGATGACCAGCATCAGGTTGAAGTAGCCGCCATAAAGATTGCTGAGTGAATCGTCGAAGACATTGCCGTCATCTTTCAGGAAGCGGAGGCAGAAGGCGGTGAGGTTGGCCGAGGCATGGACGATGATGGAGAGGGTCAGGCTGCGGGTCTTGAAGTAGATCCAACCGGAAAAGGCACCCAGGATCAACCCCGTCACGAATTGCCAGGGATTGAGGTGCACCACACCGAAGAGGAAGCTGGAGAGCAGGATGGAACGGAAAGGCGAATACCGCTGCAACAATCCGTCCAGCATGATACCCCGGAAGATCATCTCTTCCAGGATGGGAGCCGCCACCACCAACAACAGAAAGGAGAAGGGACCTGTCTGGCTGGACATCTCCTCAAAGGCCTTTTTCAGGCTTTCCGGCATGGGCATCAGAGAAGAGAACGGCACGGCAACGCCCAGCAACAGGGCCACGGTGCCCACCACCACCATCGGAATGATCCGCGGGTGGTTCAGGACAAAGGAAAAGGATTTGGAGCCAGTCTCTGCCTTTCGCTTCCCCTGCACGATCAGGAGCGGGATGCCCACGGCCACCAGGTAGTACAGCAACACCGCGGCCTCCTTGCCGATGAACTTTTGCAGGACAAGATAAACCGGACTCAGCACCAGCATGCCCAGTATCAGGATGCCGGCCATGCCGAAACTCTGGGAGGTGTTGGGGTAGGTTTTGGAAGTTTTCATGGGAGGGAAGAATGGTTGGGTTTTGGCTTCAGTTTATGTTATATAAAATAAGCAGTTTCAAAGTAAAATGCAAAGGACCCGTATCATATCTAGACCATTTTTCTGTAGACCACTATCTTTTGATGATTCTCCAGAATTTTATCTTCCCATGAATCGAGTCTATTGCCAAACCATACTCTTCGGCGAGCATTGCTTTCGCTTTGTTAAGATCTTTCGCAGGAATGACAAAATCAAATTTCCTTACGTCAGTTGTTTCGAATTCCAGCAGAATCGAATAATTGTCTTCGAGAAAATCCTTCATCTGATCAATCGTCAATCCTTTACCTACCCATTGATCCGATTGAAACGAAGTCCCCGGATGTGGAGATTTGGATAGATGTCCATTCAGCATAGCAATATTTTTGATCTGTATCCTGCCTGCCAATGTGTCTTTAGAATAAGCTCTCAATTCAATTTTGAGTTGCTGCGGAAGTAGAAATTTCAGTATCTCGATGCAGTTGGCATGTGTAGTCAATTCCCTGTCAGCCTTGAGGGTCACATCATAGGTCGTTTTAAGCAAGGCTGAATCTTTTGTCAGTATCCGGGATTTGTTGATGCCATAGAACACTTTAAGCATGTCTTCCATATCCTTGTTGAATACCTGGATGTCGTACGGGTTGGCATGATAGTAGGATGACTGCAACATTCCTGAATGATTTTCCTGTAATGTGAATTTATAGGCGCAATTCTCAGATTTTTTCTCAGCAGGATTGAGCTGAATTTTTTTCATCTTTTGTTCCTTTCCAAGCAACTGGTCTATTAACATTCTATTCAACTGGAAAGGACTTCCCTGCCATTGAATGATTCCGTTTTCGTCAATGAAGAATGTCTCGGGAAAGGAGGTGACGCCGTACGCCTGGATAATTTTTTGCTGAGGATCTGAACCAACAGGATAGTAGAGGATCATTTTGTCCAAAAACCGTTGGATCACATCGGAACTGTCGAAAGAAATGGAGAGAAACAGAATTTCCGGAAATTGTTTGGCTAGTTGGTTCAGCTCGGGGATGGAAGCGACACAAGGTGCACACTGTGTAAACCAAAAGTCCAGTACAACCCTTCTTCCTCGCCAATTAGGCGGAACCACACCTGTTCGCCAACCGGCTACCTGGATCTTCGGATAAATCCAATTCTCCACTTCAATTGCAGGTGCCTTTTTCCCAACGATGGTAGACTGAGGAAATCCTGCCAATCCGAGGCATAGAAAAAGGACAAATAAGGACATTGTTTTCATATCTGGCCTTCGTTTTCAATCCTATTCATTCACATAAAGATAAGATTTTCGGACAAATCCGGCACTAATGCAAATATTCAAGGCGGTATGCCCAAACTTGAGAATACTTGTTACTGGCATCAATCGAAAGCCCAATATTGTTTTTGAACATTCAATTTAACAGGTCTGTTTGCCCTAATCGATTCTTGCAAGCGACAAAACACGAAGTTCATTGGAGAAACAATTGAAATCGGAATATATGGCATCAGCACTTTGACGATCATTTGATGTAAATAGCCTATAATAATCTACAGATTGGCATTTGATCAAAAACTTGTTCTATTGAATTGATGCAATACCCGACATTGCGAATACCCTGAATTTGTTCATTAACTTTCAAACAAACAGCACAAGGTGTGCAGGTATGCAATGTGTCTGATTGCACGGCACCGTCTGCAATGGCAGCGACAAACCGATCGCGGAACCAAACGATTGAAAAGTCCATGCGACCCGTTTATTGGATACCCGTTCTCAGGTCATGATCCCGTTTCTTTTCCGCTTGTCAAGAACGGTAAAGGTGATCATCAGGATGGCAGCCACGAATGCCATGACCGAACCAAAATAAAAGGGAGCATTTGAATTGACCTTGTCATAGAGTATTCCGGCAATTAAACTCGCAGGCAATAAGGTAATGCCAAGTACCGCATGAAAGATACCAAAACCAGTCCCTCTCAGATCTTTGCTGACGATATCCGAAATCATCGCTTTCTGGCTGCCATCCGTCAGCGCACTATAGAATCCATACAGTACGAACAAGAAAATGAAAACATGGATGTGATGGAATCTGCCGAATAAGTAATAAAC
>JAJTBP010000381.1 GCA_021286825.1 Marinilabiliales bacterium
AATCAAAAAGTTCCTGGCGGTACCGATGCATCTCGGTGATGTCCATGGCTACACCAATGAGGGCGATGGCACTCCCTGTCTCATCTTTCAAAACGGCTGTTGACAAAAGAATGGGGAAAAGGGAACCATCCTTGCGTCGGTTCACCAACTCACCTCGCCAACTGCCGTCCGGAGCCTGCATAAACAGCTCTCTGGCCTTGACAAATTCGACCGAATCCGGTCGAAGGACCGAAACATGCTGTCCGATCAATTCTTTTTCCGAATAGCCATAGGTTCGCAACAACGAATCATTGACATAGATGATCCGATCCTCTGTATCGGTGATGGTCACGCACTCGCTGATGGTCTCGAGGGAGTGAGCCAGTAAGTTCAGCCTTTGTTCGATGGCCCGCTTTTCGGTAATGTCCAGGAAAATGTTCATCAAGGCCTTTTCTCCATTGTAGATCATACCCGTTTGATGAATCAGAAACAACCGGTCACAGTCGCGCCATTTGCCTTCGAAGGTTATCGTTTCGCCCACCTGAATGCCTTTGCGAAGCGAACATATCTTACAGTAATTCTGCTCAGGAGAGCTGAATTGAGTGCAAGACTGCCCAATGGGATCTTCATCCGAAAGATGTAATAAATTATCATTGACATACCGGATGTATCCCTTCTCGTCCACAATGCTAAAACCAAATGGAATGGAATCCAGCAAGGAGCGGTTCATCTCACTGATTTCCCGATAGGCCTGTTCGGCCACCTTTCGCTCGGTAATGTCCCGGATGATGCCCTCCGTTCCCTCCCTTCTTCCCGTTTCATCAAGCAATGCCTGAACGTTCATGGAAATCCAGAAATGGGTGCCATCCTTTCGAAGTCCCTCTGTCACCACGTCTACCAGTTTACCGGAATCCTCCAGTTGCTTCAACATCTCGATCCTGAAGTCAGGATCCGCATACAGTTGGCTCACAGCCATTCCAAGCATCTCACTTTCTGACGTATAGCCAAATAAAGGCACGACAGAGGGACTGACCAGTACAATGTGGCCAAACCGATCCGTCCGAACAAAACCATCCAATAAAGTGTCAAAAATTCGCTGGAGCTGAAGTTCTCGCTGCTTTAAAGCAGTACCGGCTTGCATGGCCGACTCCCTGGCTTGCATCTCCTTTAGCTTTCGGGTACCCAGATCGGCCAACAGATCGGTAAAGGAACGGATCACAGTCATGTGCTGATGCAGACGTTCTTTCGTCCAGATGGGAACCTTGCGGATGGACTCGAGGTAACGATCCGATTCAAAACCATACCTTTCCGCCTGTGCCTTGAAAAACGAGAGATCCGGCTCCTCGAAAAAAAACTGTCCGGTGAAAAAATTGGCCAGGTGCTCTCCACCAATGATGATGGGAATGGCACAATCGGTGAGGCCATTGTGACACTGGTAGGTCACGAAAGGTTGGGCCTCATTCAAATGGTGGTTCAGATAACTGTCGCTTTTACGGCATTCGGCAGCGGTATCGGGATGAACGCGGTGGAACATGGTACAGGCATCCTGCCAACCAATGGCCAACAGAATTTTTCCATCCAGATCGACAATGGCCGAAGTAAAGGAATACAACGCCGCCAAACTTTCGAGCATCTCATTAAATGCTGAAAGATCAATAAGATCCTGTAATTTGTAGTTCATGACACTCCTTCAATGGTCTCCGTTTCGGAAACAATTTAATAGGCAAATGGGTACAGGTGAACAACAAATTAAACCCAGATTTGGTTCAATCAAATTTGAAACAGTTGCAGTTTAAGTTCTTCTCTTATCTACTGTTCTGCGCATCATTCCGGTCAATAGCGGAGCCCCTCCCCCGGCATGGGAAGTTTAAATCCGCCAGCTACAGGAGGCTTACCACCTGAGGACTATCCGCAGACTAAGAGGGGATCAGTAACCGGAATAGAGTAGGTTAAACAACAACTTATAGGTACCGTAGGTTTGAGCCCGAAAGGTGATCTCAGGGCCAAAGCAGTAGAGCTCTCCCGCTCCGAACCGGGCATGGAAAGCTGCGACTCCATCCTGCAGATATTCCTGTCCATAGGCCCATCCGCTGCGCAAGGGAGCAGCACTGTCGAACCAGACAACAGGCTTGACTTTGCCTTCACCGGCAGCTTCAGGGGAGATCCGGAAGACTGGGCTGGAATCGAAGAAGAAATCGGCACTGGAAGCCATACCCCACCCAACGGTGCTGGTCGTATCGACCCGGGCTCTCAGAAGACTGCCCGGAATATAGAATTTTGATGCGTTGAGCGGAACCTGCTTTCCTTTGATGTTCTCAACGAGCGCGTTCGTTACCCCTATTTTCAGATGGTATGCCAGGTTTGCGCTACGACCAAAGGTGACGATTTTGCCACCATCCTGAATGAATCGTTTCAAGGCAACTATGGATGTATCGGCCGTGATCTTTCCCCATTTTTCCTTGTAACCTTCCGGAGCCTCCTTCTCCTTGTCATCCTCCTTCTCCCGCTCTTTCGCGGGAGCAGCACCGTCAGAGAGGGGAGGGATGGCACCTCCGACAAAAATCAGCAGGTCGAAACGCTTCCTGAGATTGCCCTTGTTGATTTCAGGAACATAAACCAGGTCAAAGGCATAATGGTGTTG
>JAJTBP010000382.1 GCA_021286825.1 Marinilabiliales bacterium
GAAGGGCAAAACGGCGCCTCTTGTGAGTTCTTTAACATCGGCACCGGACGAGGTGTTTCGGTCCTGGAGCTTGTCCACGCCTTTGAACGGGCGACCGGTCAAACCGTTCCATACAAGATTGTGGGCAGGCGGGCAGGTGACATTGAGCAGATTTATGCCGATACTTCGAAAGCCAACCAGGTGCTGGGATGGCATTCGGAAGCAACATTGGAGGATACTTTGCTGTCGGCATGGAACTGGGAGAAGAAGATCCGAAACCTCTGATTCCATCCGAAATTCTTAAAGAATGTTATAATCGGACCCATTCAGGTGGGTTCGCATTTCTTGTTGTACCTTTGTAAACCTTCACGGTGCGCATCCAGATCGGAAAATTTCGTGAGGGGGAAAACAGATTGGTTATGAAAACAATTTTGATAACAGGAGGTGCCGGCTTCATTGGGTCGCACGTGGTGAGAAGAATGGTCAAAAACCATCCGGAATACAACATCCTTAACCTGGATCTGCTGACTTATGCCGGAAACCTTGAAAATTTGAGGGACGTCGATCAGGAGCCCAACTATTCCTTTGTCAGGGGAGACATATCCGACACTGAATTTGTGAACCACCTTTTTGCTACGCACCCGATCGAAGGGGTGATCCATCTTGCTGCTGAGTCACATGTGGATCGGTCCATCAGCGATCCGGCCTCCTTTATTCGAACCAATATCTTTGGGACATTTAACCTGATTCATGCCGCGAAGGAACATTGGAAGGGTCAGGTCGAGGGAAAGAGATTCTACCACATCTCGACCGATGAGGTGTATGGATCACTTGGAACGTCCGGACTGTTTACCGAAACTACGGCTTACGATCCCAAAAGCCCCTACTCTGCCTCGAAGGCCAGCTCAGACCATTTGGTCCGGGCCTATGGACACACCTTCCACCTTCCGGTCGTGCTGAGCAACTGCTCAAACAACTATGGCCCCAATCAATTTCCTGAAAAGCTGATACCCCTTTGTATCCACAACATCCGTCACAACAAGCCGATCCCTGTTTACGGGAAAGGAGAAAATGTACGCGACTGGCTTTATGTGGGAGACCATGCAGCCGCCATTGAACGGATCTTCCATGAGGGGAAGTCCGGAGAAACTTACAACATAGGCGGCAACAATGAATGGACCAACATCCGTCTGATCCGCTTGTTGTGCGACCTGATGGATAGCAAATTGGGAAGAACCCCAGGCTCTTCCCAATCCCTGATCACCTTTGTAAAAGACAGGGCCGGCCACGATCTAAGGTATGCAATCGATTCATCCAAGATTCAGACAGAACTGGGATGGAAGCCCTCCGTGGATTTTGAAGAGGGATTGGCCAGAACAGTCGACTGGTACCTTGAGAACACAGCCTGGCTGGAAAATGTGGCTTCCGGAGCCTATGAAAAATACTACGAGAAGCAATATCTCCTGCGGTAGATCTATTTCCTGACTGCCTTGACGGGAATCAGTCCGTCGGGTGTATCCGCTTTCCCTTCCAGTGCTTCACCGATGAGTTTGAACTTGGTGACAACCGTTGCACCTTCAAGGAAAACGGTGGCGGAAATCACCTCATCTGTAACCGTGATTTCCGAGAAGTCGACCTTTTGACCTTCGATCACCAATTCCCCTTTCAGCTTGTTACCATCCATCCGGAAGATGATTTGGCCGGATGTATAGTTGGAGGGTGCGGTAGGGGCAGAATACTCCCATTTTCCAACCAGCTTTTTCACATCAAGTGTAGCGGCTTCCGCTTTGAAAAAAAGTCCAAAAAGGATGATGCCTGTCAGAATCAGTCTACTCATTTTCATTTGCAATCAATTGTTTGTTGTGGTTTGTGTATGCATTTCATTTGGATGAAAGTCAGGTGAGCCGAAGATAGCAAATTCCGCTGTATCCTGCCCTTGTCGAGGTTTGGAATGGTCGTTTGGATGATGAAACCGATTACCTTCTAGCGGATGATGCGGCTGGTCGGCATGCATTGGGTTCACTCTCCCTTCAGCTATGCCTCTGGACGATGTTCATCAGCTTGTCGACCGCATCATGAACTTGCGTAGGATCCTCGAACCCAATGGTCATGGCATGGACATTACCGCTGTTTACCACGAATTGGAGGGAAGCGATCCGCTCTTCTTCTTTGGTGAGATCACCGCAACCGAAGATTTTCATGCCCAAGACACCTTTCCCACCCGACGCGGCCGTTTCCAGCAGGGACATGATCTGATCGGGTGTTCCATCCATCCTTTTTTGCCCGTTGTTGATGCGAGCCAGCACCACATCGGGCCACTCGTGTTGAATCCCGTTCTTCAGGGCGAGGTAATCGTGAGCCGAGAAACCCACCTTTTTAACGATTCCCTTCGATTTTGCCTCGTTCAGACCATCCATGAATTTTCTTTTTTCTTCGGTCCAGTTCCCATTGGACATGCAATGCAACAACACGATGTCGAGGTATTCCGTATCCAGTTCTTTCCGAATTCTGTCGAGGGTTTGGTCGACCGGTTGCAGCGGATGCCAGTCGAGGTTTTCGGTCCATATCTTGGTCATCACGGTGAGCGATTCCCTGGGCAACATTTTGATGGCCTCCTTCACAAAGGCATGA
>JAJTBP010000383.1 GCA_021286825.1 Marinilabiliales bacterium
CACAATCAATTGATTCTTAAAAGATTCGTTTGGTTTCAACAAAATGGTCTTGGTGAAGGAAAAGTCACTAAAATTGATGTCGGTCTTATATTCCCGAAAAGAGAAGAAGCTGCCGTTCTTTACAATATCCGTCATCTTGGATGTACCACCGATGTGGAAACTGATCAAGTAATTTTTCGACGATTGATTGATCAGTTGATAAACTGCCGTATAACCATTGATGTCCTTGTCATACCCACCTTTGACAACTCTTTCCTTGTTGTCCACGATCTGAACATCCATCCCATTGATCTGAAATTTTTGTCCGGCATTGTAGGTTGAGGTATAGGCCGGAACATAATCCGTCCCGATTTTGCCATATTTGAATTCGGTTCTGTAGAGTATTCCAACCTCTTTCAGTTGGTCCACAGCCTTGTCGTTTTCCTCTTTCAAATCCTTGACCAGGGTCAAATTGTCTACACTCCTGGTGAGAACCCAATTGATGTAGGTTTGTTCTATAAACAGATTCATTTTGAACGGAGATGTGTAGGTCAAGATGTATTCTGTACTCCTTTTTTGAGGGTAAGTCTCATCCTTGAAAAATGAATAATTGGACATATCTTCGTTGGAAGGACCTGTTTCTTTGCCTTTGTAGGTGTGCGGACTCGTTTCATTGAGTCTGAACTGACGGTCGCCATGTCTGGCAAGGATATAATCCGCGACAAACTCAAATTCGAAGGTGTGATTGTATGCATCAAGCATCCGCCACCGCTCCGTTTTGCTGACGGATTGCCCCGTCTCCTTGCCGGCCCCTCCGCCAATGATTCTATTCACCTGTAAGTTGTCGACAAACAAGGGTTCATTGTTACTTTTATTGCGGAAATGCAATGAAATATTTTCCGTACTCTTTTTCTTTTTTAGAACAACGACGTTGTCAAGGGCCAACAGCAGGGTATCATTCAGATATCGTAAGTAAAGATCAACGGGTTTGGAGAAATTTGTTGGTTTTTGGTATAAGAGATCATCCGCTGTATTGAATCTCTTGAGTTTAAAAAGCAATTGACGGTCCAGAATTTCAGCTCCATACTTATTCATTTCGGTATGTTTGCTTTCCTCATGGAATTCGAACAAACTTCGTTTGATCGAATTGGCAAATACTTTTGCCGTGACCAGAAAATTTTGGTCCAAATCGATGTTGATATGGATCTCTCCTTCTTTTGTGTCCACTTTTTTCAAGGCCAATTTGGTGCCTGATGAATCAATGGGACCAGAATATTCCGTACAGTATTTCATGGGTTGCAAATGGTATTGAGCGTCCGCTCTTGTCTGGTCTGAATTGGAATTCATCGCCATGAGATCCGTTTTTAAATTCGGGGATGGAGAGTCCCCGAGATGGCCCTCCTGTTCCGAAATGCCAAAGAAGAGGGCCTCAATCTCTGGTTGACTGATCACGCGGTTGTAAATTCGCAAGTCATCTACCATCCCGCTAAAAAACCAATTGTTGTATTTTTGGGTTTTACCAATGAATAGCGGTTCATCATTGATGTGCAGGTTTGTGCATTCATTTTCCGCTGCCAATTCACCATTGATAAAGAGCTTTAGAGATTTCCCGTCATAGGTACTGACGAGCAGATACCAGTTGTTGATCATAAAATTTTTCGAGGCAGAGGCCTGCTTAAAGGATCCCTTGTGGTTGCTGCCAACTACAAAATGATAGTCGCAATAGGCAGCCAAAAGATATTGGAGATCCGGAAAGATTCCCTTCGAGAGAATGGCCATGGGTTTGTATTGAACACTACAGTACCGCTGCGCATTCACCCATATGGCGATGCTGTATGCCTTCAAGTTTAGCGAAGGTGAATTGTTTACTTGGATAAAGCTGGAAGTGCCATCCAGGAGATAAGCTCCATTTGCTTTCCCATTTCGGTCTGAGACGGGTGTTGCTCCGGATATCAATCCCTGGTTGCCATGGCCACTTTCATCCTGGGCATTGCCATCAAATGGAAAATAAGCCATCAGGCCCTCCTTTAAATTCACTTGTTGAGAGAAGGCAGAATGTATGAATAGGAACGTACATGCCCAAAGCAAAATGGTTTTCATGGGTGATAACTTTTAAATCAATCAGGAGCAGAAACAATTTTTTCAAAAGGATGCAGGGATGGTCTCGTAACCTCTATTCCCGATGCAACAGATGATACCTTACCGGCTATGGTGCAAAAACGATCTTTTGAAACCATGGATGATGACTGTGACAAGGCCCGAATTTTCCAAGGTCCAAAAGTCTTTTGTGTTCACGCACAGTAGGCATGAAAGCCCTTGCCGATACCTGCTTTCCTGTGAAATTAGCTGGCCCAATCGGCATTACCAAGAGCCGCTGCATGAATGGGTAGAATCAAGAAATGAAACGATCGATTTCGTGTATGAATGGATCGAAGGGTAGACAGAAGCGCCCTCGGTTTCTTTACGGAAAAAGAAGCTACATGAGAGGCGAAATGCCCGTTTTGTTGCAATCCATCCTGGGAATTGGATTTCTTCTTTTGGACACCGTTTGGCCGGGGATTCGCCCGGCAACTCAGCCTTTTGTCCCGACGGACACGGGGTAAAAAAACGTTTTCAAATCCCCT
>JAJTBP010000035.1 GCA_021286825.1 Marinilabiliales bacterium
GAGCAATTGTTCAGTATCCCAACGCAGATGGCCGCATCGAGGATTATCGGGAATTTACGGCCGTTGTTCAGCAGTCGGGAGCCAAGATGGCTGTTGCGGCAGACCTTCTCTCCCTGGCATTGTTGACCCCTCCCGGGGAGTGGGGAGCTGACATGGTCTTCGGATCTACGCAACGATTCGGCGTTCCGATGGGTTATGGCGGTCCCTCTGCAGCCTTTTTCGCTACACGGGATGAATACAAACGTGACCTTCCAGGCAGGATCATCGGTGTATCGAAAGACGCCAATGGCAAACCAGCCCTCCGTTTGGCCCTGCAAACCCGCGAACAACATATCAAAAGGGAGAAAGCAACATCCAATATCTGTACTTCCCAAGGTTTGTTGGCGACGATGGCGGGCATGTATGCCATCTATCATGGCCCGGAAGGAATCCGCAACATTGCAGCAAGGGTACACAGCATTTCGACCCTGATCGCACGAGAGGTGTCTGCATTGGGCTATGAATGCCCGGCTTCCGGATTCTTTGACACCCTGAAGATCGCACTTCCCAGACATGTGAAGCGTGAAGACATTGAGTGGCTCTCCGTTGCCCTGGAGATGAATTTCAGGTATTTCGAAAAAGGAGAAGTAGGCATTAGCGTTGACGAGACCACCAATTTGGATGACATCAACTGGATTCTGGAGGTGTTTGCCAAAGCGGCAAACAAACCAGTCCCACAAATTCTTGAAATTCCGGACTTGTTCTCCATTCCTGAAGTCTTTGTCCGGAAATCTGCTTACCTGAAGCAGGAGGTATTCAGCAAATACCGTTCCGAGACGGAGATGGCCCGTTACATCAAGAGATTGGAGAAAAAGGACATCTCACTGGTGCATTCCATGATTTCACTTGGATCCTGCACCATGAAACTCAATGCTGCCACCGAGATGTTGCCGCTTAGCTGGATAGAGTTCAATGGCATCCATCCCTATGTTCCCAAAAATCAGGCGATGGGATACCATGAGATGATGGAAGAGATGCGTAGGGATCTGGCTGAGATCACCGGCTTTGCCGACATCTCCTTCCAGCCCAACTCCGGAGCGGCCGGCGAATATGCGGGTTTGCTTGTTATCCGGGAGTATCACAAATCAAGGGGTGAAGGTCATCGCAACATTGTTCTGATCCCTTCCTCTGCTCATGGAACCAATCCTGCCAGTGCCGTAATGGCTGGCGGAAAGGTGGTGGTGGTAGCCTGTGACGAGCAGGGCAACATCAACATGACCGATCTGGAAGCCAAAGCCGTCGAACACAGGGAGCATCTTTCAGCCTTTATGGTAACGTATCCTTCTACCCATGGGGTCTTTGAAGCCTCCATTGTCAGAATGTGCGAGATCATCCATGAAAACGGAGGTCAGGTTTACATGGATGGTGCCAACATGAATGCGCAGGTCGGACTAACCAATCCAAGCCGGATCGGTGCCGATGTCTGTCACCTCAACTTGCATAAGACCTTTGCCATACCACATGGTGGTGGCGGACCAGGAGTGGGCCCCATCGGGGTGGCTGCCCATCTGGTCGAGTTTTTGCCTTCCCATCCGGTCATGAACAATGGCCACATTGGTCAGCATGCCGTTTCTGCTGCTCCGTGGGGGAGTGCCTCTGTCTTGCCCATCGCCTATGGTTACATCAAGAGGCTGGGGGCCGATGGACTCACGGAAGCCACCAGAATTGCCATTCTCAACGCCAACTACATCGCAACAAGGCTGAAAGACAATTACGGCATCCTGTACACGGGAGCCAATGGCAGGGTGGCTCATGAGATGATCCTCGAATGCAGGCATCTGAAGGCCAATGCAGACATTACCGAAACAGACATTGCCAAGCGATTGATGGATTACGGTTTTCATGCCCCTACACTTTCTTTCCCAGTCCATGGAACCCTCATGGTGGAGCCTACGGAAAGCGAATCAAAGGAGGAATTGGACCGTTTCATCGAAGCACTTGTCACCATCTTCGAAGAGATCAGGGAAGTGCAGGAAGGCATTGCCGATCCGGAAGACAACGTGTTGAAAAACTCCCCGCATACACCGGATGTGCTTACCGCCAACGACTGGAATCACCAATATTCACGGGAGAAGGCCTGTTATCCGCTTGGGTGGCTGCGCGACAACAAATTCTGGGTGCCCGTAGGAAGGGTGGACAATGCCTATGGTGACAGGAATCTATTCTGCACCTGCGATCCGCTTGAGAAATACTGAAAAGGTTCAACGATAAAACCTGTGGCGCATGGTAGTCTTCCCTCATGCCAAAATCAACATCGGCCTTAACATCCTTCGCAAGAGAAGCGATGGATACCACGATCTTGAGACGCTCTTTTATCCCTTGGGATGGAAGGATGCCCTCGAGTTCGTGGAAAACGGGCGATTGGATGACCGTTTGACGGTCAGTGGCTATGATCCCGGAGTGGCACCGCAAAACAACCTGGTCATGAAGGCACTCGGGTTGCTGCGTCAGGAGTGGGACCTTCCCGGACTCGACCTGCATCTGCACAAAGCCATCCCCTTTGGAGCTGGACTCGGCGGTGGTTCGTCCGATGCGGCTTTCCTTTTAAAAGCATTGAACGAATATTTTCAGCTGGGCATCAGCCACGAGGTACTTCGGCTCAAAGCAAAATCCATTGGTGCCGATTGTCCCTTTTTCCTTGAAAAGAGCCCTTGTTTTGCTACGGGGATCGGTGATCAGCTTACTACTGCCCATCTCTCATTGAAAGGAGTTTACCTCTGTCTGGTAAAGCCACCCTTTGGAGTCGATACGCGTACAGCCTATGCCGGAGTGGTTCCCAAACCCTTTGATGCCTCCTTTCAACAGATCCTGGAAGGTGATCCAGTCCTGTGGTCAGGACTGATCAAAAATGATTTTGAACCCTCTCTTTTCCGGGTTTTCCCGCAATTGGAGAAGCTCAAAGGTCTGTTTCTTGAGCATGGAGCATTCTTTGCGTCGGTCTCCGGAAGCGGATCCTCCGTATTCGGCCTCTTCAGAGCCGATCCTGGTTTGTCTGTCAGGGATTTTGCCCCAGGCTCCATCCTGTGGCAGGAGACCTTTGCATGAGCAGCAGCCGGCCATTGTTCGGCATCGAATCATCCATCCATTCCAAAGGCAAAAAAAGAGGGTGTCCCTGATCGGGGCACCCTCTTTTCCGTTTACGGTGGTTGGCTGATCAATAGAATTTAGCTCTTTTGTCCAAAACATTGGCATTTTCACGCAGTGCATCAAATGCCTGTACGGATACCCGGTATCCCAGCATCATCGCGTTCTGGTTCTTTTCTGCAGCAAGGTTGGTATCCGAACCTTTCGTAACCGATGTAACCTTGATGACATACACACCGCCCGTTCCGGCAATGGGTTTGGAAACGGCGCCCTGTTCAAGGGCAATGGCAGCACCTGCTACCGCCGGTTCAACACCCAATCCGGGAATGGAGTACGAATCAAAATTGATATCCTGAGCCTGTCCAACCGTAGCTCCCAAAGAAGAAGCCAAAGAGGCAAGATCGCTCTTTCCACTCATCTGTGATTTCAGTTGCTCGGCTTTTTTGTCTTTGCGGATCGCAGTCTCAATGGTTGATTTCATGGCATTGACACTGGAATATCCTTTTTCGTTGATGCTGGTGAGCATGGAAACAATAAACTGGTTACCCAATTCAAAGATTGGCGTTCCCTCAGAACTAAGCACCGGCTGACCAAGTTCTGCCTTGAAGGCACCCCTAACCAGCAATCTTGAATTCTCCAGACCGGCAATGCTCTTGTCTGCTTCAAAGATGGTGGCCATCTTTTTATTCAGTCCTTGAGAAGTAACGGTGGAGTGGAAAGATTTCAGATCACGGTTTTCCGAAGCAAATTTGGAGGCTTTGGAATAGGTCTGTTGGTAAGTCTGGCTACTGGGTTCAATGTTTCTAACGATGGTGGCCAGCTGAACATTTTTAGCAGTATTGCCTCTTTTGGTTACCTGAAGGATGTGGAAACCAAACTGGGAGTTGACCATCTGGTATTCGTTCACCTTACCAAAGAATGCAGCGTCGTCAAACGGTTTGACCATCATGCCTCTTTTGAACCAACCCAGTTCTCCGCCTTTGGAGCCAGAACCTTCGTCGTTGGAATATTTTTTGGCCAAAGCGGCAAAATCGCCACCGAGGACAAGCACGTGCTGGAGGCTGTCAGCCTTTTTCTTGGCTTGGGCAACTTCGGCTTGCGTGTTTACCCGGATCAGGATATGTCTGGCATTGACAGAATCGGGCAGATCTTCGAATTTCTGGATCTTGGAAAGTTTCCAACTCTGGCCATCCTTGTATGGACCATAAATGTCTCCCTCCTTGCCGTTGAAGGCAAATTCGCCCAGAACGGGAGAGAGTTCTGATTTTTTGTAGAAAGAGGCATCAAATTGCTTGTCAGAATTGACATTGACATAAGCTGCCGGATCCTGAACACCCGCAAATTCAGCCTTGATGTCGTTGATCCATTTGATGACCTTGTCTTCATCAGCCTTGGATGCTTCTACAGGAAAAACGACATATTCGATGTCCCTGCTGGCTTCCTGTTTGTATTTCTCCTTATGGGCGTCGTAATATTTCTGAATCTCATCCTGAGAAACATTGATGGTGTTGTCGGGAATGGAAGAATAGAGCTTTCCGACGAAGTCGATGTTGACTTTTTTGTTTTTACCGTCCAGGTTGAATTTTGCCTCATCTGTGGTCATGTAGAGACCTTTGGATATCAGGGTATTGTATTTGGTGAACGAACGTTCTTCCTGAATCTGGTTTTCAACAAACAACCAATAGTTGCGTTCCGGTCCGGAGGTATTGTTTTGCTGGTATTTCAGGAACTGAATCAAAGCAGAACGGTTGATGCTGCCTGTTTTCGGATCTCTGAAAAGGCTTTGAATGATCGGATGGGGATTGTTGCCCTGTACCAGGTCATAGAGTTCAGGAGCGGTAACGCCGATGCCCAGATCTTCATAAATTTCCTTCATGGTCAGGTTTCTCACGAGACCGTTCCATGTTTGTTCCCTGATCTGGTCCATCGTTTTTTGGTCGAGGGAGGTAGATCCGGCATTCAATTTATAAATATCAGTAAGATCGTCAACCTTCTTTTGAAACTCCTTGTAATCGACACTCTTGCCGGCAATTTTGGCAATTTCCATCTGATTGCTGCGCATGATTGAGCTGCCCGATTTCACGGCATCCCCAAGAACAAAAGCTGCAAGGGCCAATCCGATGAAAATGGTGACACCAATGCCAGCACGGCTTCTGATTTTCTCTAATGTAGCCATCCGTTTTAGTGGTTATTTTTTACTTTACTGTTAAATCTTTTAACTGATTTTTTGAGCGTACGAATATAGCAATTTTAGATTTTGAAAACTGCTGATAAGATTCAATTTTACAAATTACCTGTTTTTTTCATTTCAACCAATTCAATTTTTGTCCTGGTGGTACGGAGAATTTTGAATTGATGAGGTCCGATGTGCAGTATAGTCTGGTGTTTTGGGATTCTGGCATGGTGAAAGAGGATGTATCCTGCAAGGGTCTCATATTGATCGTCTTCTTCCAGGTTGAGGCCATATTTGCTGTTGAGGTGGGCAATGGAGATCCTCCCGGAGAAGATATACCTCCCTTTTGTTAGCTCTTTTTCCACAAGGTCGGTAGTGTCGTGTTCATCTTCGATCTCTCCGAAGATCTCTTCCAGCATGTCTTCCAATGTGATGATTCCGGCAGTTCCACCAAATTCATCCACCACCACAGCCGTGCTTTTGTGATCCCGCAAGAGGATTTCCAACAGTTTATTGGCTTCCATTGACTCCGGTACGAAGGAGATTTTCCTCAGGCAAGCCTGGATCGAGCCGGGTTGATGGAAAAGATTGGAAGAATGGACGTAGCCAATGATGTTGTCGGAATTGTCCTGATAGACAAATATCTTGGAATAGCCTGTCTCAACAAATTTCTGGCGAAGCGCTTCGATTCCTTCGTCAACAGAAATCATGACCACATCCGTACGGGGAACCATGCATTCCCTGATTTTGATTTTAGAGAAGTCAAGGGCATTTTGAAACAGCTTGATCTCACTGTCCAGTTTTCTGTCTTCAGGAACCGAATCTTCCAGGCCGGCAAAGAGGTTGTTCAAATCGATCCTGCCAAAAACCCTGTTTTCTTTTTTCTGTTCAATTTTGATCCGGAACAAGTAACGAAGTACGAAATTCGATACGCCGATGGCAAAACGAGTGATCGGATAGAAGAGCAGGTAGAAAAAGGCAACCGGAACTGCCAACAGGTTAAGGGCCAGATTGGGATTGATCCTGAAAACAGCCTTGGGGATGAATTCCGCAACGATGAGAATGAGGAGGGTTGACAGGGTGGTCTGTACAAGCAGACTCACCGAATCGTACTTGCTAAAGGGCTCAAAAAGAGGTTGAGTCAGGGCTGCAAAGGCAAGGCTATAGATGACCAGCGCCACGTTGTTGCCAACCAACAGTGTGGCAATGTACTGCCCTGGATGGTTGTTGAACATGCCAATGATTCGACCGGTGAGGCTATTGGCATTCTTGTCGAGTTCCAGACGGAGTTTGTCGGAGGAAAAAAATGCAATTTCCATCCCCGAAAAGAATGCGGAAGCAATCATGGTTAGGACGATGATCGTCAGCTGATTCATGGCAGGATGCGTTTATTGACCTTCGACATACATGTGTCCCTGGGTCTTGATGAAGGTCCAGCGGGACATTTGTGAGTCGGATTTAAATCCACCGCTTCCGGTAATGTATTGGTCGCCTTTCTTGATGCTTACAAATTTATCGGAATAGATAAGGTCTTCTAATTCATTGTATTTCAGCTCCTCAGAACGAAGGGTGTCTCCCTGGCTGTTGATGAGTATCACATTCCCTTCGGCTTCCCACTTTTTTTCAGCATCATAATATTTGCCACGATTGCCAGAAAGTTGGGACACGATCTTCTTGTTGATGTCGTAACGTTGCACGACGAAGCCATCCGGAAAATCTTTGTAAGTGGGCATGACATCATCATAAACCAACAATTTCGGCGACTGAAGATGGTATTTCACGACACCTGAATCCGAGTAGAAGGTGTCAAAATTGTGGGCTTCGATTGATGCAATTTTTTTCGTGTTCAACAATTCCGGGGGAACGTCGGTGGATACTTTGGTCTGGCATGCCATCAGAACAACCGATGCAAGAAGCAACAGCCATTGGAGTCCCATTCCCAGATGGCTGCTTCTGTCCGGGTGTCCTGCGATCCTGCTGTATTTCTTTTCATTCATGTTCTTTCGAATCTCTCTTTTTCTTAGTGGTTTCTGGTGCCGATCCCTTGTTATAATCGATGGTGTCTCCCATTTCTAGAGTCAATGGGAGGGTCTCTTCACGGTCTTCAAAGGTGAAGCGAATCCATTTGGATCGGATGGTGGCCCTTACTTCAAACTTGCCATCGAAACTGGTGTAATAGGCCGACGAAGATTTGTGTACAGTTACCTTGACTCCGCTGGCTGCCTTTCCGTTCTGATAAACTGTCCCCCTGATCAGTCGCTTTCCTGCATGGGCCTGAAAAGTCAGGGCCATGGTCAGTAAAGAGGCAAGCAACAGCAAGCGCAGGGTAAGGACCGTCTTCATCTCATGTCGTCTTAGTCAAACTTCGATTTGTAGAACCATCTGTCATGCAGCAAGAGAAAGACCGTGAGTTTGGTGTAGGTCTCCCGGATCAGGTTGTTGTCGGTTGTTCCCAATTTTCCAATCTCACCCGAAATGTTGAGGGTGGTCCGTGACCTGCCCAACTGTAAGCCGAGTCCAAAGGTGACACCGTAGTTTTTCAACTGTGTCCCATTCAGCATCAGGTAGGAATTTTCATAGAATCCGCCCAGCCGATACTGGGTTCTCTCCCAATAGCTTCTGATGGAATATTGGTTGGGACAGACTTCCAATCCGGCTGAATATCTGCTGCTGTTGGTCATGAAATCCACCTGTTGCCCCAGGAATTTAGTCTCTTTCCACTTCTGATAATAAGCATCTGCACCGAAAACAATCTTATTCTTGATGTTGTATGAGAATCCTGCGCCATAGGATAATGGAATCTGCAAACCATGTTCATTGGATTCGACATGCTGAATGGTATCGATGATGGCCGAAGTAGTGGAGGAGTTGCGGAACAGGGCCCTTTCTTCATGGATGGTATAGGTAGAACTGATGTCAACTTTTGGATCGATCGTGGCTCCAAGGGTCAATCGGTTCTCTTTTGTCGTTTCAATCTTGTATTGGACACCACCGGTAAATCCGAATCCGTGAGCGCTCAGGTCCACTTGTTTCAGATAATCATAGGCATCTGCGTCATTGGGGAAATAAATGTAGGTCTCATCCGAAAGCTTTCCGAAGATGAAATAGGAATTGACCCCGAAAGTAAGGTGTTTGCCCAGGTTGAAGGCATTGCCAATATACACCTTGGAAAGGGTTCCGTCGCCGCTAAAGGAAGAACTGGACTGAAGTGTGGAAGTACCGTCGGTAGCGGTTATGGTATAACCTTTTGAGGCATAAGGGATCAGTCCAAAGGAAACTGCCCACCACCGGGTTGCCGGGAATAGGAAGGTCATGTGGTTGAAATTCACATTGTTCCTATTGTTGGAAGCTGTGGTGGTTGCCGAATGGGTGAATTTTCCATCCAATCCGAATTGCATGAGAAAGGTGAGCGAGTCAACGGCTGTATAGGAAGCCGGATTGGCTGGATTGATCTGGAAGCTGTTGTTGATGCCGATCCCGATTCCTCCCATGCCATCGCCCCGTCCAAAACTGGACCCACTGAGGGTTCCAAACCCAAACCGGGAGTACGGAGAACTGGTGCTGCTGCTGTTCTGTCCGTACATCAAGGATGAAATTCCCATAACCATCACGAGGACAGTTAATTTAAGCTTATTACTTTTCAACATTATATCTAAGAATTCGGTTTAAACCTATCAGCGTAATTTCAGAATGCACAAAGATGCTATTTTTTAATCTTCTTTCAAAGAAGGCTGCGTCACCGCCGGTGAGAAGAACCTTAAGGTGAGGAAATTCTTTCCTTAAGGCATCGATGGTTCCGTCCATCTCCAGAATCATGCCGTTAAGGACGCCTGCGCGGATCGCTTCCTCAGTGGATCTGCCTATTTCGTGCCATACCTCCGCTTCGGAGATCAGTGGCAGTTTTCCGGTAAACTGGTGTAGGGCCCTGAAACGGCTTCTCATTCCAGGGGAGATGTTGCCACCCATAAACCGACCATCCCGGGTTAGCAGGTCGAGGGTTAACGCAGTCCCTGCATCCAACACCAGCAGATCCTGCTCCGGTAGTAGGGTCATGGCCCCCACGACTGCGGCAATCCGGTCCTGTCCGAGCGTTTCTGGGGTCTTATAGCAATTTTGAATGGGTAACCGTGTCAAGGGAGTCAATTCAACAAAGTGATTCCCAAATCTCTGGAGAAAATGGATAATGTCTGATGGAACCGGCAGGACTGATGAGAGAATGGCCTGATCCACTTCCGGGAAATCCCTCAACAGATGTTCCAGATCCGCACGCTCCATGGGTCCATGTGTGGTGGAAAATACCATTTGTTCCTCAGAGAAGATGGCCGTTTTGACCCGGCTGTTCCCTATGTCGATGACAAGATTCAATGGATTATGATTTGATATTCATGCTAATATCCAAAGCTGTAACAGAGTGGGTGAGGGCTCCGATCGATATGTAGTCCACCCCTGTGGCGGCCACCGCCTTTACTCTTTCAAGGCTCATGTTACCGGATGCCTCCACTTTGGCTTTGTGATCGATCAGCCTTACCGCTTCGGCCATCACCTCATTCGACATATTGTCCAGCATAATGATATCGGCTTTCATGGCAAGGGCTTCTTCCACCTCCTGTAAATTGGTCGTTTCTACTTCGATCAGCATTTCTGAGGGTATCTGTTCCCTGATCTGGCTGACCGCTTTGGTGATTCCTCCGGCGATCTTAATGTGGTTGTCTTTGATTAAGACCATGTCGTAAAGGCCCAAGCGGTGATTTTGGCCACCTCCCGTTTTCACGGCATACTTGTCCAGCAGCCGCAATCCGGGAACAGTTTTTCGCGTATCCAGGATTTGGGTTCCAAAAGCCTTGGTTTCGTTGACGAAGAGCCTGGTCATTGTGGCGACCCCACTCATGCGTTGTAAAAAGTTGAGCGCAAGTCTTTCTCCGGTCAGCAAAGCCCTGTAGGGTCCACTGAACTCGACCAGCAAGTCGCCCTTTTGTACTTCATCCCCATCCTGAACATAGGGATGCCATTGGATTTCCGGGGAGAGATAATCGAAAACGGATTTTGCTACCTCCAAGCCGGCAATGACTCCCTTGGCCTTGGCAGTCATGGTGGCAGTTGTCATCAGTGCATCAGGGATCAGGGAGGTGGTGGTGATGTCTCCGGTGCCGATATCCTCCTTTAATGCAGTTTGGATGAGGTGATTCAGTTCAACATTGAGATTTGACATGGTGTGATGCTGTTGTTCTAATGGGCTCGGTGGTAATTTTTTCTCCTTTTCTTTGCAGCGTGTGGTGCAGATAGTGGTCATCCTCATCGGGGAAGTCGGTACGGATGTGCCCTCCGCGACTCTCTTCCCTTTCCAGGGCTGACCTGCAAATCAAATGACAAACGGTTGCAAGGTCTGCTATTTTTTTGCGGTTGTAGTCGCCATAATCCGATTGAAATTCCTGCAGAATCGCTTCTATCCGAATGAGTGCCAGGGTGAGTCCTTCTTTGGTGCGGACGATGCCGGCATGGTCTCCCATCAATTGGGACAGTTCATTTTTGATGACCAGAAACTGATCATTGTAGGCAGCGGAGAAAGTATAAGGGTTTCCGGGCATGCCCTCAAAAGGATGGAGCGGTAATTCTTTGGCCTTCTGAACCAGTCGTTCTCCAAAAACCAGGCATTCCAGCAATGAATTGCTTGCCAGTCGATTGGCTCCCATGACCCCGGTAGAGGCTACTTCACCGCAGGCAAACAAGGCTTCAATATTGGTTCTTCCCCAACAGTCGGTACGGATTCCTCCCACAGTATAGTGAGCGGCAGGAGCCACAGGAATGGGATCCCTGGTAAGGTCCAGACCAAATTGATGCAATTTTTGAGCGATGGAGGGAAACCTCTCCCGGATAATCTCCGGATTGAGATGACCCAGGCTCAGTGAGACGGGAGCCTTGGTTTCCTGAATTTTATTGAAGATGGCAGAAGCTACGACATCCCTGGGGGCAAGTTCAGCCATGGGATGGAGGTCGATCATAAATCGATTGCCTTGACAATCCAAGAGATAGGCTCCTTCGCCTCTTACCGCCTCGCTGATCAGGTAAGCCTCTTCACCCTCAACGGATAAAGCGGTGGGATGGAACTGGACAAATTCCATATCTGCCAGCTGGGCTCCAGCTTCCCACGCCAATGCAAATCCGTCGCCGGTGGCAGTGTTGGGATTGGTCGACCGTTCGTAGATTCTGGAAAGCCCGCCGGTTGCCAAAATGGTGGCCCGAGACCTGAAAAACAGGTTCTCCCCGCTGTTAAAATCCAAAGCCTGAACACCAAAGCAGTAATTTTCGGAGACCATCAAATGGATGGCTGCTGTGGATTCGTAGGTTGTTATATTCTTTATTTTCAATATTTCACCAAGCATAAAGCTGGTCATCACCTTTCCGGTGGCGTCTCCATCTGCATGCAGGATCCTACGTTGAGAATGACCTCCTTCCAATCCCAGGATCAACTCACCCGCACTGTCTCTGTCGAAGGGAACGCCCATTCCGATCATCTTTCTGACTTGGGACAATCCCTCTTCCACCAAAATCCGTACCGCATCGTGGTCGCAAAGATTCCGGCCTGCGACAAGAGTGTCGGCAAAATGGTAATCCGGGGAGTCGTCACGACCAATAGCGGCGGCAATGCCTCCTTGTGCGTGATAGGAGTTGCTGATGTCAAGCTCAGATTTTGAGATGAGCGCAACTGTTCCGTGGGCTGAAGCATGATAAGCCGCCAACAAACCGGCCAGACCGCTTCCTACCACCACAAAATCGTAATCGTATTGCTTCATGAATAATGGGGAGTGCCCACCTTAAATTGAGCGACAAAAGTAACATTAAACTTCAAAAATAGCGGAAACACTGACACAAATGTCCTTTATCCGGCCCAATCCGGGGGCAGTTTAAAGAGTTTAAAGCAAGTTTAGGTTTTGTTAACGAATCGGGTGCTAAACCAGACCCCTGATCATGGATTGAAAGGCAAAAAAGAAGCCGCCACGAGTGTGACGGCTTCAAATGGGATTCGATGCACCTGGTTATGCCGGCATGTCCGGTAAAGTCCAGGGTGAACGATAGGTATGTTTGATCAGTTCTGCTGCAAAATCGGTAGCAGGAACCGGATCAGTATAGCTTCTGTTGAAGGTTGGGTGACCATCATGAATGCTGAATTTATCTTCCAGAACGATCTTGATCTTCTCGTCTGGCGTGATGTTGGTGAATTTCATGCTTGGTCCATCCCATTCCAATTCCTTGTTGAGCGATTGCAGGCGGACTGCAAGCACACCCATTACCACCATTTCGTTGAAAGGTCCGGCCATGCTAAAGTCAGAAGCCGTTTTCACGCGAGAAGCAGCAGATTCCTTGGAGGCGCGTACCCAATCCATTTCATGGGAAAGAGGAGCTACGCGACGACGGAATTTTGGTGCATTTTCGGGTTTCTCAACCTTACCATCGGGGCGAAGAATCCAAGGATTGACACCATAACAACCGCAAACCAAAATACCTTTGGTTCCATGGAACATGACACAACCGCCTGAGTCGTTCGGTTCTTTGCCTGCCGGCCATTTGTCCGGAAGCATGGGTTTGATTCCACCGTCGAACCAGAATACTTCAACCTGCGGGAATTTTACTTTCGCATGTTTGGCAGTTGGTCTGGCTGGGAAGGTGAGTTTAACAGTTTGGGCCGTAGGAGCACAATCCTGAAGCAGCAAGGTGCTGTTTCCCTGTGCCTTGATCGGGTAACCCAACTGAAGTGCAGTGAAAACAGGATGGAGGATGTGGCAGGCCATGTCACCCAGTGCACCTGTTCCGTAATCCCACCAGCCACGCCAGTTCCAGGGATGATATACCTCATTGTAAGGTCTCATCTTGGCAGGACCTGTGAAAAGATCCCAATCAAGCGTTTCCGGAACCCACTGTCCCTGTTTCGGGGTATTGAGTCCTTGTGGCCAGATGGGGCGGTCAGTGAAGGCTTCTACCTTGGTGACTTCTCCAATTTCTCCATTGGCGATCCATTCCGTTGTGAGGTTAACACCTTCTCCGGATGAGCCTTGGTTACCCATTTGGGAGGCGATCTGATACTTGTCGGCCAGTTTGGTTAACAAACGGGATTCATAAACAGTATGGGTCAACGGTTTTTGCACATAGACATGCTTGCCCATGGTGATGGCATGGGAGGCAATGATGGCGTGGGTATGGTCGGCAGTAGCGACTAAGACTCCATCAATGGATTTGCCCAATTCATCGTACATGACTCTCCAGTCTTTGTACTTCTTCGCTCCAGGGAAATCCTTGAAGCATCCGTCAGCATATTTCCAGTCTACATCACATAGGCCAATGATGTTTTCTGATTTGAGATTCTTTAAGTTACCATGGCCCATCCCACCAACACCGATACCTACGATATTCATCTTATCGCTGGGTGCCTGATGACCGAGACCTGCAATGGTATTGGAAGGAACCAGAGTAATCGCTGCGGCTGCCGCAGTAGATGTACCCAAAAACTCCCTTCTTGAGACTTTGCTTTTCTCCTTCATTAGAATAAATTTATTGAGTTAAGAGTTTTGTAACATAGCTGTAAATATAATCATTCTTGGACTTTTGCGATCGTTCCTCCCTGTTTAGTTGTACATTATTTTTCTTCATTTCAACAGAAAGTCCGGGTTTGGAAAAAATGAAGATTTTGCTTCCTCTCTTTGGTTAAATTTCCAAAAAGGGGCCACCCCTGGAAGGATGGCCCCGGAAATGAATGAACCACGCTACCAAGCCTTAGAATTCACCCATGCCTCCTCCTTCATTGCCGGAGGATTCAGGAGCTTCTTTCCCGGGTTTGGCTTTAAAGTTATTCAGTTTGTAACTGAGTGTCAATTGAATGATTTGCGATTCCCGTTTGTATTTGAATTGGTTTTCGAAATTGGCACCTGCGGAAGAACCGCTAAATTTCATGGTGCCGAAGATGTCCTGAACCTGCAGGGTCGCCGTCAGTTTGTTTTTCATCAGGTCCTGCCGTACAGAGGCATTCAGGAAATACATGCCATCCCGTCTTCCCTGGGCTGAAACGGTTGGACCCCGATACACACCCATCAACTGAAAGCGGGTATCCTTGGCCAGCCGCATGTCGAGGTTCAACTTGCCATCAAAATTGGTGCTTTGCTGATCCACACTTACTCCGCTTACATTTCCCTTGAGCCAATAATTGTAAAGGGTTCCGCTGGCCACCAAACGATAGCCTGGTTTGATTTCGTAGTTGATCATCAGCTCGCTTCCCAGGGAATAGTCGTTGTTAATGTTGGCCATGGTGTGGTACATGATGCCATCCTCTCCAAGCGTTTGAATTCTTGTCATCAAGTCCTTGGTATGCCTGTAATAACCTTCCAGCGAAACAAAAGAGGTATTGTAATGCTTGAGCAAGGTAAGTTCATAAGAACCTGCATATTCAGGTGTCAGTTCCGGATTCCCGATGCGGATGTTGTAAGGATCCATCAGGGTAGGGAAGGGTTCCAGCATGAATCCTTCTGGCCGGTTAAGCCTCCTGCTGTAGCTTGCCTGAATTTCATATTCCTTTTTCAGTTTTTGAGAAAGATGTAGGGTCGGGAAGAAATCGAATCGATTCAGTGAATAGGTTTTGTTGGCACGTTCGCTGATCAGCTTGCGCTGGGTGTATTCGGTCCGCAATCCGGCCTGGAAAGAAAATCCTTCGTTTGCATGAGAGAAAGTTCCGTACAAAGCATGGATGTTCTGGTCGTAATTGACCAGGCTGCTGTAGAGATTGTTCTTCTTCCAGGAGTTGGAAGCATAATCGAATTCTTCGAAAACAAAATCTTCCTTATTGCTTTGAAAGCGCCCCTGATAACCGGCTTCAAGACGGGTCTTTTCATCAAAAGGTTTGGTGTAGTCCAGTTTTGCACGGTATTCGTGCTCCTTTGGACTTTCGTTCGACCGATATTTATAGGGATCGGACTCGATCGGTTTCCAGTTGGCATCCGAAACGATGTTGATGTTGTTGCTGATATCGTCGCCTGTTTCCCCTGAAAAATAGAACATTCCCTGCAATTCGTGACCCTTCTTGTCAAACTTGTGGGTGAAGTTTACATTGCCACTCCAGTAGTTGCTTGATCTGGATGAACTGTTGTCGAGATATTCATACAACGTGGGAAGTCCCAGATTGTAGGTGGTTGTTTTGTATCCTGCATTGGCGTCACCATGTTCCATTGTTCCGACAGTTGCCACCATGCCGATGGTAGTAAAAGGACTCAGAAAGTAATCGAATCCTCCCTTGAGGTTGTGCCCTTTGTGCAACATCGTACCATCCGCCAGGGTACGACGGGTCGTAAGGGTATCCCCTGAGGTAATGCGTTGCAGCATATCCCTTGATCCCTTGTTCTGCATGTCAGCAAAATCGGCCCCCAGCATGAAATCAAATTTCTTGGTTCTGAAGGTGAAGTTGGCATCCCCACGGTATTTGTGGTTCAGACCGGCGGTCAGGTTGATGAGTCCGCTGAAGGAGTCCTTCTGATTCCTTTTCATGACCACATTGATGATGCCGGTATCCCCGTCGGGATCATACTTGGCCGAAGGATTGGTGATGATCTCAATGCGCTCAATTCCGGCAGCCGGAAGTTGGCGCAGGGCATCGCTTCCCTTGACTACGCTGGGTTTACCATCGATGAGAACCGTAAAATTGGAACTTCCCCGTAAGGTGACGTTTCCTTCAAAATCGGTTGCCACAGAGGGGGTGTTTTCCAAAACTTCGACGGCAGTACCTCCCGTTGAGACAATGTTTTGGCTGACATTGACCACTCGTCTGTCCAATTTAAACTCGACTCTTTGACGATCAGCCACGACCTCTACTTCCTTGATCTTTTGTTCACTCGTGTTCAATTGTACGATGCCTATGTCTACAAAGGGTTTACCGGCAATGAGTTTGACAGGAACGGTCTTTTTGGAATATCCTACAAAATTGACACTGAGAAAATAATTGCCTGGTTTGAGATTCTTGATTTCGAATGTTCCGTTGTCACTCGTCATGATTCCACCGGCGACGGTCGAATCTGCGGCTGAAAAGATGGCCACATTGGCATATCCCATTGGGGTGGAAGTGTCGGCTTCCACAACTTTGCCTTTGACGGTCAGATTTTTTACTTCAGGGATTCCTGCCACATTGGGTTTGCTGTTTGTTCCGGGGAGATTTTCACCTTTGGTGACAAAAACCAGCAACGAAAGCAGGAACAATAGAAAGGACTTGCGCATGTTTCAATAACGTTTTTTGAAATCATTGACGCATGGCTGTTCAAACGGTTTAAACGGATCGCTGTTAATGAAAAGTTAAAAATGGCAAGCGTTGGGAAGTCAGGCGATTGCTCCGAAATTTTTTTACTCTTTTGCAACGAGTGTCGCAACAATGGGGAGGTGGTCGCTGGTGCCCCCATGGTAGATCGGACCTAAATAAGTTCTGAAAGGTTTCTTTCCAAGATAGCGTTTGTCCGGTTCAAGCAAAAACGCTTCAGTACAGATCATGGTTTGTGAGAGATCCATTTTTAGACTTCCTCCCGATAACAAGGATTGCGAAACAATGAACTGGTCAAAGATCTCCCATTTGCCTTTGGTCCGAATGGTACCTGGATTGCGGTTATTCCAGCAGCAAGCAAGGTTGACGAGTTT
>JAJTBP010000036.1 GCA_021286825.1 Marinilabiliales bacterium
TAGTTGGCTCCCCAGGCTTTTGAGCCGATAGAGGCTACCTTTTCGGCGGTCACCAGAGCCGATTCCGACTGCCGGTTCCCCTTTTTGATCTCCGATTCGGCCGTATAGCATCCCACGGCATGGTGCTGAAGGTCGTCGTGTACCACCGGCAATTGCAAGGATTTATCCTCTTTCACCTCCTTGAAGTAGATCTCAGGCGTACTGAACATTACCTTTGGACCTGCATCATCCTTTCTAAGGTCGTTGATGGAGCTGATGTTGATCTTGGTGGCTCCACCACCGTGGTCGCCGGCTCCGTAATAGGCCATGAAACTCTTCATGGGCTGGTTGCCATAGTTGGCTACCAGATTGCGCACACGGGTGCTGACATTGCCACTGTCGTTGTAGCCATACTGGATTCGGTAGGTGAGTACCTTGGTTCCATCGGCACCTTCCCACCAGAAAAGATCGGCAGGGATTGTTTTTTCGTGGCTTCCGGGACGCATGAAGATGTAGTTTGCCATCCCCTGCGATTTGATGATCTGCGGAAGATTACCGGTATGTCCGAAGGAGTCGGGGTTGTATGCAATGGTGGAGCGGTGCCCGATCAGTTTCTGCAACGTCAGCTGTCCGTAGAGTCCTTGTCTGACCATCGCTTCACCGGAAGGAATGTTCATGTCCGGCTCAACCCACCAGCCACCGACGGAAGACCAGCGCCCCTCTTCGACCCGCTTGCGGATCTGCTTGAGCATCTCCGGGTCATTCTCGGCTACCCAGGCATAAAATTGAGCCGAGCTGGCGGTAAATTTGAAATCGGGTGTCTCATTCATGCGGTCAAGCGCGGCCTGGAAGGTGCTGTGTACCACGGCGATGCCTTCCGACCAGTTCCACAACCATACCGGGTCGATGTGTGCCTGACCGATCATGTGGATCCGGAACTTAGGGGCCTCGGCCGACCATTTGAAATCTTCCGGGGCATTTCCTGCAAAGAGCTGAGTGGCCGGAGCAATGGCCAACAGAGCGGAACCGGTAGCACTCCTTTTCAGGAAGCTACGCCTTGACAATTGGGCTTTGGATTTTTTTTCCATCGTGTAGTAGTATATTAATCTGAAAAATTGAAAAACGATCTGTGAAAATGAGAAAAATTCGGCGCATATCCAACCTATTTGAACAATATTGTGGCCGGAATGGGCTGCTTGTCGATGCCCGGACCAGAATACTTGACCTCCAGGAACATGCCTCCCCCTGCCTGGAAATAGAGCAACCGGATCGGATGCAGGCCGGGTTTCAACCGGACAGTTCCACTCTTCTCGGTATCCGCACCGTGCATCCCATCGTTGTCGATGACTGGTTTGCCATCCAGGAAGAGGTTCGTGCCGTCGTTTGAACGCAGATAGAAGGTATACTCCCCATCCTTGTCGATCCGGATCTTCCCATCAAAGGTGAGTCCGAAGAGATCCTGCGTCGGGGTGATTTTCGCCAGGGATAGCTCAAATACCGCTCCCACTTTGACTGCTGGCAACC
Source organism: Marinilabiliales bacterium (assembly GCA_021286825.1). Taxonomy (GTDB): domain Bacteria; phylum Bacteroidota; class Bacteroidia; order Bacteroidales; family Prolixibacteraceae; genus CAINVV01. The sequence continues at coordinate 1,504 of JAJTBP010000036.1, forward strand.
GTTCAAAATCAGGCAGTTGTTTCCATGCTCCCTCGTAGTATCTGACTTTTAAGCCATTCACACGGGCATCGGCAAATCGTATGTTTGTCTGCGCCGTGAAGCTGGAATCGGATGCCTTGCGGAAGGCTTTTGCCTTGATGAGGGCATCCCGGTTCAGCAGGAAGGGACTGTTGTACAGCCTGGACTGATGGGTTGGTTCGGATCCATCGGTGGTATAGCGGATGAGGGTCTCCTCGGTATCAGTCCGCATGACTACCCTGACTGGTTTGCTTTGATCGGCCAATGTGTCGGCCGGCTGGATAACCGGTGTGGGAAGGATGATCTGGCGCAAACGCTGCTTCAACCGATCCGACTCAAACCGATAGGAACCGGAGGAAATCTTGTATATCGCACATCCGTTTTCGATTCCGGTCAAGACGATCTCGGCATGGCCGGGGGAGAGAACTTTGACCCTTGTTTCATCGGGAGAAAGTGCGGGCAGATGGACGGTCGCGGTGCTGTTGGGGGGAATGGTGACCTCCAGTATCAACTTGTCGGCTTCCCATTTCCAATCGGAACGAATGGTTCCGTAAGGCGAAGGATAGGAGGTACGGACATATTTCAGGTCGGCGACGGGCCAGGGATGAAGGATGACGTTGCGGAAGCCGGGCTGGGCAGGATCGGGTGCGATCCCCCCGAGGTATTTGTAGAACCAGGCACAGACACTTCCGAACATCGGATGACTGTGCGAGGCATCACCCAGCCAAGTTTCCCAGAGGGTGGTGGCACCCTTGTCGATCATGTAGCCAAAACTGGGGTAGTCGTGCTGATTCATCAGGGTATAGGCGACGTCATGACGTCCCATCGTAGTCAAAACCTCCAGCAACAGAGGTGTAGCCAGGATGCCGGTATCAAAATGTGCCTTGTTGTCGGTCACCACCTGACGGACGAGTTGATCAAACAAGGAACCGGTATCTTCTGTTTTGGCGATGCCGAAGGCCAACGGGAAGACGGCGGCTGATTGTTTGCCTACAGAAAAGGTAGTCTTACCGGCTTGATAATATTGCTTGTAGAGGGCAGTTTGGGCGGCTTCGGCCCATTCGCCAAAGTGAACCTTGTCGGTAAGTTCTCCCAAAACGCCTGCGATTTGCTGCATCAGTGCCAGGTTTTCATAATAGTAGCAACTGTTGACGTAATCGGGTGGCAGTACCACCAGTTCAGGGGGGACCCATTCCCCGAGTCCTTGGTTGCGAAGAATTCCCTCTTCATCCAAGGCACCATGCAGGTATTGGATCCATTGTTTCATGGCAGCATAATGTTTCCGGAGAATCTGACTGTCGCCATAAAAGAGGTACATGTTCCAGGGGATGATCACCAGCGCGGATCCCCAGGCGGTACCACCCCCACCACCCTGATAGGGGGTCGTGTTGGGAACATAGCCGTTCCGATGGTTCTGGGCATCCGCAATGTCGCGCATCCATTTTGTATAGAAGGCTGCCATGTCGAAGTTGTAGAGTGCAGCAGTCGCCGATATCTGGCCATCACCCGTATAGCCGAGCCTTTCACGGTGCGGACAGTCACTGGGTAACCCCCCATGCACATTGCCCGATTCGGTACGCCTGTAATTGTCCAGGATCTTGTTGAGCAATGGATTGGAGGTTTCAAAGGTGCCGGCAGGCTGGATGTCGGTGTTGACCACTTTTCCTTCCAGGTTGTCTGCCGTCAAGGGTTTGGACGAGCCCGTCACGTCGACATAACGGAATCCATGCCAGGTAAAGCGGGGTTCCCAAATCTCCTCCTTGCCGCCCTTCAGGATGTAGCCATCCGATTGATCATAGGCCGGACCCAGCTCCTCAATGAACCGCATTCGAATCTGCGATCCGGCTTGGCCGGTCACTTTCAGCCGGACCCAACCCGAAATCATCTCGCCCAGGTCGAAGCGGTAGGTTCCCTTGGAGGTCTCGGTCACCGAGAGGGGGTGAATGGTTCGGACAACCCTGTCGGGAGGCGAGCACTGGGCTTTCAATTCCCCGGTGGGTGCCTGTACAACTTGTGCTGCCGACCATTTGCCATCATCGAATCCGGGACGATCCCAACCGGGTTGTTCCAGCCGGGCGTCATAAATCTCCCCGGTATGGATGGCGTTGCTGAGGATGGGACTCTTGGCGCATTTCCAACTTGAATCCGTCACGAGGGTGTCCCAGCTGTTGTCGGCATAGTGGATCACCAATTGCGCAAGGGTTCTCGGCGTATTGTACCAGAGCGATTTTTCATTGAAACGGTCCTCCTGGTAGTACCATCCGTTGCCCAGCAGGATGCCGGCCACATTCTCTCCCGGATGCAACAGGTCGGTAATGTCGTGTGTTTCATACAAGACAGTGGTGGTCATGTTGCCAACCATCTTTTCGTCCCATTTTTCTTCCTTCCGTTTGTCGTAGTTGGTCTGATTCGGGGAGAGAAGATGGTCGCCCGATTTTTTGCCGTTCAACGACAGTTCGTAAAAGCCAAGTCCAGTGACATAGGCGCGTGCCGAACGTATGGGTTTGGATAATAGAAAGGTTTTTCTGAACTGCGGGGCAGCCAGCTTTCCCTGGTGGGCAACTACCAGGTCCGGAGCACCGATCCAGCTGGCTTTCCAGTCATCAGGACGGAGGAGTCCCATTTCCCAGGTCGCCGTTTCGCTCCAGTCGGACCAATGGCCCTTTTCATCCTTGATCCGGACATGCCAAAAAACCTGCTGACCCGAGGTGAGCGGCTTCCCGTCATACAACATTTGTGTCGACTGGTGGGTCTGCCGTTCGCCGGTCGACCAAAGATCAGGAGTACCTGCCACCAAAAGGGCAGGAGAGGAGGCGACTTCAACGATGCAGGCAATTTGAGTGGCTGCAGGCGATTCCCGCACCATCTGCCAGGAGAGTCGGGGTTGAAGGAGGTCGATGCCCAACGGATTCTTCAGATATTCACAGCGTAGCTCCACTACTTTCGGGGGATCGGTAGGCGCACACCAAGCGATTTGGGCTACCATCAGAAGCAATGGTAAGATCAGGTTTTTCATGTAGTTAGCAGCGATTGAATTTGGATGGTAAGGTAGCAAAAATCCGGGAAGGATGAAAGTCGAAGGTATTCGCTCATAAACGATCCTGGGGATATGCAATGAATCCCTCGTAGGCGATAGCTTTAGAATTCACACCGTGTTGGACCCTTCCGAAACATTTCCCGTTTGTCAGAAGGAGCGAATCTGCATTCAACCAACCCCTGGGATCACCCACTCCATTTGAGGCATCTGTCATGCGTGTATTTGAATTGGGAGTCTTCAAAATCGCAAATCTTCCAGATTTGGATTTTAAAAAGACGGAAGGAAAGGAGAGACGAGGGTTCGTAGGATTCTACCGCAAAGTAATATCCGGAAGCCTGCTCAACTTGCTTTTATCATGGCATGGTTTGTCATCGCATGGCGCTTTGCTGAAGGGGTTTAAATCAAAGGTTACATCGTCAACTTCAACCTTCGCCTGGTGATTTCCGGTCGCATGAAGGGCAGCCTGGATTTCTGATACCCCAATTCAGCAGGGGTTGCACCCACCCATTGGCTCTTCTTTCCGGCCACTTTCAAGAGGCCTTTGGGCGTGATCTCCACGATGGTATAGAGTGGATCCTTGAAGGGAGCGGTGTATTGGATCCATTTGAAATGTTTGTCGACCTCGACTCCAAAGGTGGGATGGGCATATTTCTCCCCTAGCCAATGGTAGGACATGGAGGTGATGGTGATGAACCAAATGCCGTCTATCAGAACGGCATCATCGTAATGGGTATGTCCGTTGAAACAGGCGACCACCCTTTTGCCAGGGTGACTGTTGTTGTGGTCGTTCAGCATCTTCCGGATATCTTTCCAGTTCTCCACGCCGTAGGTCTCATCTTCCGATTGGTATTCCACGAGTCCCTGGTGCGAGAAGATCACGACGGGGTAACGGGTGGCAGCCAGATCCTGTCTGAGCCATTCTGCCTGTGCCGCCCCGATGAATTGTTTGTAACCCTTGGCTTCGGGATTTTTCTTGTCGTTGCCGTCCAGTACAATGAAGTGAAATTCATTTTGATCGAAGGAGTAATAACTGCTTTTCATCCCAAGGAAGGCCATGGTCTGCTCGCGCTTGTACCCGCCATCCATCTCATGGTTGCCAATCACATGGTATTTGGGACCGGGAAAGGAATTCCAGATCTCGAAGCAACGGGCGAATTTTGGGTCCGGCGTGGCGAAATCGCCCATCTCAAGGATAAAGTCGGGCTTGGCCTTCTTCATGTCGTCGATGAATCGGGTGATCCGGGATTCCGAATCATGCATGGTGGGAATGTGCACATCGGTGCAGAGCCCAAACCGGATACCTCCGGTTTTTCCTTCGGTCTGCGTCGTCAGAACAATCAGCAGACAGCTTAAGAGCATCAGTTTTCGCATGGTCATAGGGGTGTAGTGGTTACAGTTCAACCGGCAATGATGTGTAGATATCTGGCCATCCAATAGGGCCAAAGCCAGAAGACAGGCTCTTTTTCGTTCATCGGATTGCCGTTTTTGGCATCCCAGGGATTCTTGTCCCAACGAACCGTTGGCCGGATGGCCGGAGGAGGTAACTCAGAGACCTGCATCTCTTCCAGAATAGGTCTTCTCACCAGTTGCACATCCTCGCGCAGGGTATGGTCAATGTGCCAATCGACAAGGTCAAGGGGAATTTCCCTCAAAAAGGATACAGTCTGAGGCACGTTGACAATTTTTCCCGTGGCCAGTGCATAGGTAAGGTTGTTGATCAGGTTTTCACCCGATTCCTGTCCCTTCATCCATTCATCGATCAAGCCTTGGTAGAATCGTTTCAGGGTTGGATCGGTCTCATATTTGATCAGGATCGGGAAGATGTAACCTTCCATCGTCCGGTCAAAATAGATCTGCCATGCCGGATTTTTGTTGTTGAGCTGCGCGGCATTGTCGAGGTATCCCTCCTTCTCCATGAGATCCTGGTAGGCCTTCTGGAAACGGGCTTCCCCTGTCACGTGCGCTGCCAGCTTCAGATAGGCCAGTAGTTCGAAGGAGTTGAGGCTTTTTTCAGACGACCAGTCAGGGTCGCGGTTCAACTGATCGGGCGACCATACACCCCAATGGGTATGCGTTCCGTCAATGTCTTCGAGGTTGAAATGGTTGGTCATCAATCCACCCATGAGGGAGGCGATGTGTTTCCTGATCTCCTCTTTGTCTGAAGCTTCTGCGGCATATTCGTAAAAGAAGAAGTATCCCATCATGTGGCCATCCATCTCATCACTGCTGGTATCTCCCTTCCAGAGCCATTTGCCATCGGCAGAGGGATGCCAACGCACCTCCACCGATTTTCTCCGGGGATCCTTTACCAGTTCTTCAGCCAGCTCTCTTTCCGTGAAGCTTCTGTTGGGATCATGCATCGTTTTCCAATCGGTTGGGATCACCGACCTGGCGAAAAATCCAGGTTTACCTGTTACTTCATGGAGAAACCTCAGGTAACGGAAGGCCTTGCGGGCTTTGTCCAAAGCATCCGGATCTTTGGTAACTGCGTACCGGAAACTCTCCATCGCAAGGTATCCCCCGGTATATTCTCCATCATTGTCGTCATCGCTGGGGTGCCAATGGGCCGTATCACCCGGCGCATCCAGCCGGATGCTGCCACAGGTCCACGGTGGACGAATGTGCCGCTTCATCAGCCGGTCATAAAAATAGTCCTGCTTCTGCGCCAGGGTCATCGGTCTGCGTCGGATCTGACTAACCCCTTTGTTTGTGGCGATCCATCCATTTCCCTCCCGATCGAAGGCAAGGGCATTCACCTGATCATCCAGGAGCCATCTCTTGCTGAAAAGCAGCGTGTGGTGGTATTCAGCATCGTAACGAACGACTCCTACATCGGTGCCAACCCACATCGTGCCATCCGGCGACTGCCGGACACAATTTACATTGGCCGAGGAGATGCCTTCCGCTGGTGTCAGATTCCTGAGCAACTTGTTCTCCTTGCGGACCGAAACGCCTCCCAGGACTGCCACCCACTGGGTGTGATCTGGTCCAAAAGCGATGGATTTGGCGTAACAGCTCAGCAATTCCCGGGTATCCTGATAAAGCACCGTCTTTCCATCCTTGATGCGGTACAATCCGGCATTGGTTGCCACCCATAGTGCACCCGTTTCATCCGTGACAGCATCCCTGACCGTTCGTGCCACCCCACAAGGGATCTCTTCCCATCCCTGTTCATTCGATTGCCAGATGCCATTGGGTCCCAGGGCATAGACGTGGTCTGCATGCAGGGCAATGGCCGAAATGGGAGGCTTGGGACCATTCTTCCGCGTGGTCTGTCCCTCATGCCAGCTATAAAGCCCATTCCAGGTTCCCAGCAGCACATCTCCCCTGGCATCTACCGCTACGGCATAGGCAGGACCGCGATCTTCTCCATCCAGAACGGCTATCCAGTCACTGGATCCCGGTTCTTTTCTGAAAATGCCATCGGCTGTGGCAATCCAAACGCGTTGTCGATTGTCCACGGCAATGGAACGTACCTCATTTGCCTTGCGATCCGTCCCGACAGGGAAGGCATGGTGTTCTTCCTGGATGAAGACTGAATCGGCGAGGACTTGCCTTGTCGGTTTCTCCGGAACCTGCGAAACAGGGGTCACACAGGAGACCAGTAGTCCGAACAAGGGAGCGATCCATCCCCTGAATTTTGGTAGGAAAATGCGGCTGATATTCATTTTGTGCAGGTGCAAGTCATTCATTGATAATTTTTTGTATGGGGTTTGTTCAATAGATGACCGTTATCTCATTTGCTTGGGTATGCCGGATTTCCAGCACTCCCCCATGGTGCAAAGGTGTCCATTCCCAATGATCGCCTGGAACTGTTCCCTGTTTGAGCCGCACGGTGCCTGCCACAACTTTTTTGGGCCTCGACTCAAGCCGTATCTTTTCGGTCGATTGGGAATCAAAGGTGAGATAGGTAATCTTGCCCTTTTCATACCGGATGTTTCGGATCACAGATGAGCTCCTGAGCAGGTGGTTGCCGGTGGCGATCTCCGGAAAGGCAGCCATGCCACGCAGGTAATGACGAATAAAGTCACCATATCCATCCGTCCACCATAGTTCATAGGAGTCGAAGTCGGTCCAGCGATTCTTGCCATCCACGTCGACTGCATAGGTACACCAGTTGAGTTGCCGAATGGCCTGGGTTACCCGTGAGGTGTCGCCGGTCAGTTCCGCATACCGCAGTTCGATGGCTGCATTTCTGGAGGTATGACTTTGACCCTGAATGATGTAAGCGGTCTGCTCACCGATGACGGTCACCCCATACTGCTGCCAGTAGGGGATACCCAGCGTGTCGATCACCCATTTCTGGATGCCCCTTACCTTCTCCTTCCAGTCGGGTACCCAATCGGGGTTGTCCAGGATGAAGGAGGCCATCGTACCGGCATTGATCTGGGTATCCGACCAGGAGTCGATGTCCTCGAAGAAGGGTCCCCATCTGTTGTTCTGAAGCGGATAACTTTGCAGCCATTTGGAAATCAGTTCGAAAGAGTTCTGATAGGCTGTGCTGTTTTCCGACTTCATTCGGATCAGTTCCTGATACAGGCGCAGGGTCCCGGTCCAATTGGAGGTATAGTTCGACTCAATCTTGCCTTTGCGGTCGAGCGTCAGGATGGTCCCGACGGCTCCTGTTGCGGTGTGAACCTTAAAAGGCATCGGCGAATGGTCCTTGTCGCCTGCCGTGGTGTGCCGCGCCAGTGTATTGGCGATCTTTACCGCTGCCTCGAGGTATCGGCGGTTGCCCGTTTTTTTGAAGAGCATCACCAGTTCATAACCGAAACTTCCGGCCTTGTCGGGTTGGGTAAAACCCTTGCCAATCACCAGATCTCCATCATAAACAGGAATCTTTTCGGTATTGCAGGGATAGGGAATGTCCGGCCACAAGGCAGTGGATGCCGAGAGACCATGATCCAGATACCAGTTGGCTTGGAAAATCATGTTGTCCAATACCTCCTGATCGCCGGTATAATCGTACCACAGGTTGAAGGAGGAGAGCATCATGGCAAACTGATCGCCACCAATCCCCATGTCGGCCGGGTCATGCGTCCGGAAAAGGAGGTACAGCGGCGGAAACTCCATCCCAAACTTCTGCTTGAAATCCGGAATCTTCCGCATCCAATAGCAAGGCATGTTTTTCCAATAATTCCAGCAGAGATGCAGGATCTCATCATAAGATGCTGCAGGATCCTGTTGATTCCACGGAACGATGTGGTGGTGGGCATCGGTCCGGATGTCATGAAAAAAGAGGTGCTTCTCCTTGCCAATCTCCGGAGATTGGGCAAGACTCCTGCCAGCAATCAGCGACAGCAAGAGTACCGTCAGCAATAGGGTACGCATCAGTATTTGTAGTAGTTAAAGTAGTTCTGTAAAAATGGCACAAAAATCCCTGAATTGAAAATGGATCGATGGATTCATGTTTGGCAGCGCGGTGCAAGACCCGTTGCTCTTCAATATTTTTCTTTTTTTCCCCTTCCGGGGATCGGTGGGCCTCATTTTACGCTTTTTTCAGCCTTGTGCAGGTCACATCCGGTCACTCATCCAGCATTCGAGCACTCCACCCGATTGCAGGTCCTCGTAGGTGACAAAGGATGTAGTCAAGGGTTTGCCATTGAGGGTCATCCGTTTGATGTACACCGATGCGGGTGACAGATCGTGTGTCTGCAGGGTAAATGTTTTTCCGTTGGGGAGGTGCAAAACCGCTCGGTCAAATTGCGGACTTCCAATCTGATATCTGCCATCGACCGGGTTGACCGGATAAAAACCCAGGGCACTGAAGACATACCAGGCCGACATCTGTCCACAGTCTTCATTGCCGCACAGTCCATCCGGCGTAGCCGAGTAGAGGGTGTTGAGGATTTTGCTGACATATTTCTGTGTCTTGTGCGGCTGACCGACCAGGTTGTACAGATAGGCTACATGGTGGCTGGGTTCATTGCCGTGTGCATATTGGCCGATCAGTCCGGTGACATCACTCGTCTCCTCACCCAATAGCTCGCTGGTCTGGTTGAACAACGAATCAAGCATCCGTTCCATCCCTTTTTGTCCACCCATCAATCGGATCAACCCCTCCGGGTCATGTGGGGCAAAGAACGAATACTGCCAGGTGTTTCCCTCGACACAGTGCGGATTGCCATAATCGGCAAAGCGTGGTTGAAAGGGTTCGTACCAACTGCCGTCACTGTTTTTTCCCCGGAAAAGGTGGAAAGCGGGATCAAAAAGATTGCGATAGTAGCCCGAGCGTTCCATAAATTCCTTGTATTCCTGCTCTTTGCCCATCCATTTGGCTACCTGGGCGATGCACCAGTCATCGTAACTGTATTCAAGGGTTTTGGAGACAGTGCCGCTCTTTTCCAGATCCGTCGGAACATAATGGTACTTTCGATAAAATCCCAACCCCTTGCGATCCGTATGAGAAACCTGCATCAAGGCCTTGAAGATCTCCTGGCGATCAAACGTGCCGACATTTTTGCTCAACGCATCAGCCATCAATACTGCCGCATGGTAGCCGATCATCGATCCTCCTTCTGTGCAGGAGATTTCCCAATAGGGCAATTCACCCGTTTGGCGGTATTTGGCCAGCATCGAATGGATGATGTCTTCCGCTATCTTGGGCTGCATCAGCAGCAACAAGGGGTTTTCGGCACGGAAGGTGTCCCAGAGCGACAGTAGGTGGTAATGGGTGTAACCATCGGCTCTGTCAATCTCCTTCCTGAAGTTGCGGTAACGGCCATCGACATCAGAATATCGGTAGGGAGCCAGGTAACTGTGGTAAAGAGCCGTGTAGAAAATGCTTTTTTTCACCGGATCGCTACCCTCAACCGCTACAGCCGATAGGAGACGGTTCCAATGATCTCGGGTCGACTGATGCATTTTGTCAAAGTCCCAGCCAAAACCGGCGGCGCTTTTCAAATTGTTGAGTGCACCTTCTTCACTTACCGAAGAGATGGCCACCCGGACCAACAGCTGATCCGATTCCTTTCCATCGAACGAAAGGGCAGCGGCAAGATGGTTGCCGGAAGCCTGATCTGCCTGCTGCTCTGATGCCAGAAAGAAGAGATGCTGAACCATCGGTCTTGAGAATTCCATGGCAAAATAGACCGTATGATCAGTCTTTCCGGCCGACCTGCGGAATCCGGTGACCTGATGGTCCGAATGAATATGGAGCGCTGCATCAAGGGTCCGGTCGGTGTTGACAAATCCAAGGTTAAGGATCAGATGTTGCCGACCATTCTTGCCGGGGAAGGTATAGCGGTGCATGGCAGCCAACTCCCCGGTGGTCAGTTCCACCCGGATCTGTCCCTGATTCAGGACAACGGCATAATATCCCGGTGAGGCTTTTTCGGTTTTTCGTTGAAAAAAGGAGCTGTAATTCAATAGGAAATGTTTGTCAAAGGCTCCCTTGTGGCCATCCCTTGTGACAAATCCCATGGGATCCATCTTGCGGTCATGGATGATCTGCTCTACAGTGGCATTCTCCTGTTCAAAATAGCGCGCTTCGATGGGCTGCAGGGTAGGCATCACGGAGATGTCGCAAAAGTCGGCAACCCCTGTGCCGCTCAGATGGGTATGGGAGAATCCGGCGATCAGGCTGTCCGGATAGTGGTATCCACCGCTGTATTGCCAATTTTGTCCTCCGTTGTCAGGACTCAACTGGATCATTCCGAATGGATAGGCAGCCCCGGGAAATACATTGCCAAATCCCTTGTCCATCTCTCCACCGGTTCCGATGAAGGGATTTACATAGTCAACAGGGAGTCTTTTCTGGCCCATCGAAGGGCAAACCGAAAGTACCCAAAGCAGCGTCAGTAGTTTGAATTTCATGTGGTCAGTCGTAAAGGTGCGTAGCAGTGGCTTGCCCTCGGCAGTGGGCCGGGGCCAAAAACGAAAAGTGAAAAGTGGCAACCGGCCTACAAACGACCGGGCATAGCCATGGCGGGATGTCGGAAAAACCGGACATGTCAGAAGTTAATAGTAGTGGATGCTCACCGCAAAGCTAAACCATTTGCAGGAAGTTTCTGCTGTCCGGGGAAAAGAATGTTTCTGAATTTCAGCAAGTCAACCGGCTGCTTATTTGATGCCGTAGTGACTCCTTAGGATCAGGTCGAACAATTTGTCGGGGAGGATGTTGTTCAGGACCACAGCCAACTTCTGCTCGGCTGAGGCGATGACATACCGTTGACGGGGATTCCGGCATCCGACGATTTTGACCAGCTTTTTGGCCAGGATCTCAGGTTTCCATCCGCCATTCTCATCCTTCTCAATGAGTTCCAATGTTTTGGCGAATTGTGTCTGGTAGGGATTGCCCTCCTCAAGGGAATAGAGGAAGCCGCGTCTGTTGGCCGAATTGTGGGTGTGGAAGTCGCCCGGATTGATGACCACCACCTTGATGCCAAACTGCCTCAGCTCCATCCGAAGGGCAGCGCTGAATCCTTCAATGGCAAATTTTCCTGCGGAATAGATCCCTTGGAATGGCAAACCCATCAGTCCGCCGATTGACCCAAAATTGATAAGGGTTCCCGAGCCCTGGGCACGCATGGTGGGCAGCAGCAACTGGGTCAGCTCCACCATACCCAGAAAATTGGTCTGCATCTGCAACCGGATGGTCTCGATGGGGATCATTTCAGAGGCTCCCCCCGTGTGCATGCCTGCATTGTTGATCAGCACATCGATCCGGCCCTCTTTGTCAAGCAGGGTCTTGACTCCGTCACGGATGGACTGTGAATCGGAAAGGTCCATCTTCAGCACATGAACGAGTGGATCCGTTTCGGTCTCTTTGCGGAGGGTTCCATAGACCGTATGGCCGGCTTTGGCCAGGAGCGAGGCGGTTTCTTTTCCAAACCCGGAAGAGATACCGGTGATCAGGATGACTTTTTTCATGGGCAGGTTTTGGAGGAGGGTTGTTGATTTAAAGGGAGATCACAATCGATGCAATCTCCCTTTATTCTTTTTTTCAGCGTATGCCTATGCGGCAAGTTGTATCATCGAATGATGCCAAGGGCTCTGGAGGCTTTGGCAATTTTCTCGATCGAAATGTCAATTTGTTCTTTGGTATGGGTTGCCATGAGCGAATAACGGATCAGGCAATCTTCCTTGGGAACGGCTGGTGAAACCACCGGATTGACAAAAATTCCGTCGTCCAACAACATACGGGTCAGTGTCAACGCCTTGATGTCATCACGGATAAACAAGGGGATGATCGGTGTTTCGGACTTGCCCGTATCAAATCCCAGGGATTTGAATCCATTCAAGGCATAATGGGTAATGTCCCAAAGGTGGCTGATCCGTTCCGGTTCACTCTCCATGATCTCCAGTGCCGCAAGAACGGTGGCAGCTGAAGAGGGCGTCATGCTGGCGCTGAAAATCAGCGAGCGTGAGTTGTGCTTGATGAAGTTGATGGTATGCTTGTCGGCTGCGATAAATCCGCCCAAGGAAGCAAACGACTTACTGAAGGTGCCCATGATCAGGTCGACCTTGTCGGAAAGTCCGAAATGAGAGGCGGTGCCTGAACCATTCACCCCAATGACACCCAGCGAATGGGCATCGTCGACCATGATGGAGGCTTTATATTTTTCGGCCAGCTTAACAATCTCCGGCAATTTGACGATGTCACCCTCCATCGAGAAGATCCCATCTACGACAATCAGCTTGAGGCTTTCGGGTTCACAATGTTTCAGTTTCCCTTCCAGCGACTTCATGTCGTTGTGCTTAAATTTCAAAACTTTGGAGAAGGAGAGTCTGCTTCCTTCGATGATGGAGGCATGGTTGAGTTCATCCAGTAGCAGGTGGTCATTTCTGCCCGTCAATACTGAAACAACACCCAAATTGACCTGAAATCCGGTACTATAGCAGAGTGCCCCGTCTTTTCCGGTAAATTTTGCAAGTTTCTCTTCCAGTTCGATGTGGATGTCCAGTGTTCCATTCAGAAAACGGGACCCGGCGCAGCCGGTTCCATACTTTCTGATGGCTGCGATGGCTGCCTCCTTGATTTTCGGGTGATTGGTCAGTCCCAAATAACTGTTCGAACCGAACATGAGAACTTTTTTGCCGTTCATGATCACTTCCGTGTCCTGATCCGACTCTATTACCCTGAAATAGGGGTAGATGCCTGCCTCTGCAATTTTTTGCGGCAGATCAAATTTTGATAATTTTTCCTGTAAAAGTCCCACTTTCTGTTACTGTAATTAATTTTTAGCCGCCAAATATAGTAAAAATGGAGTCTTTGACGATCAAACTGTTCAGGCTTTTGAAAATTGACGACTTTATTTTTGCTAAAAATACAGAAAATGAAACATTTCTGAAACAAATAGCTGATTATGCTTCTTAAACTTTTGCATATCAGCCATTTGGTTTGTAAGTAACAGAGATACTGACTGTTAGATTGGTTTCAATCCACAAGTTATCAAGGCTTTCCATTGGTTTGCGGCGACAGATGTGATTCCAGCCACTTGCTGATCTGTTGCAAACCGCTTAGGGCCGAGTTGTCATTGGGTCGGATGATCAATGCCTGTTGGAACAACAACTTGGCATCGGTGTGGTTGCCATTGTACAATTTGGCCCAGGCCAGCATGATCACCGAATCATAGTCCAGCGGATAGAGGTTGACCACCTTTTCAAACAATTGTGTGGCCGACTTGTAATCCTTCCGGTTGTAGAAGATCACACCGAGCCAGTAATTGGCGGTGGTATTGAGAGGGTCGATCTTGAGTATCTCTTGATACTGTTCCTTGACCTTTTCCCAGTTTTCGACGGCACTCAACGGTTTGATGCATCCAAATCGGGCTTCAATGGCGTAAGGTTTGAGATTGATCGCTTTTTTGTAGTAAGCCATCGATTCCCCGTAGTTCTTCATCAGGTAATTGAGCCATCCCATCCGGATGTTGGAGATGTAATCGTCTTCCTTGTAGATGGTTTTCATTTCCTGAATGGCCTGTCCGTAGTTGTTCTGATTTTCCGCAATGTAACTTTTGCTGAAGACCTGTTGCAGGTCCGCAATGTTCTGTGCCTTTGCACCGATGGCAAGCAGAAACAAGACTGCTATCAGCATCTTTTTTCTCATAGTTTCCATTTTAAACCTCCTGAATATGAATATTGATAATAGTATGTCTTGTTAACAAAACCCTCCATGAGTTGCTGGTCAAACGTAAAGTTGAAAAAAAAGCTCATGTGCTTTCCTGTAAAATAGGTGAGGGTACCTCCGGTCCTGAAAACGGATGGATCGAGGGCGTTGTAGACGTAAAGAGAGTTTTGTGTGCTGTAGTTTTCCAGATCGCCAAAGGTCACATTGCCTTCTGCCCAGAGGTTCCCTGTCAGTTTCAGTCCAGCCGTCTGGGAAAAGATGGCCCGGGTGGAACCACTTTCAGACATCGCGGCCAGTGAGCTGGTCAAGTAAAGGTTCTGGCTTCCGGGAAATACATAGCCTCCCTCCAATCCCATCTGGTTGGTGGTGACAGCGTTGGCGCGCAGCTGATAGACATTGGCCTCCGCATGAAAACGATCTCTCTGCATTCGGACAGCTCCGAACAGTTGATTGCCGGGATAATTGACTCCTGCTACGGAGGAGAAAAGGTGATGATAGGCTGCTTTCAACTGCCATGTGGTCGAGAGGTTCCATTTGAGAAGGGCCAGATATTCCGGCTGTCGCGTCAACTCCTGCGAAACGGTCTGCTCGTAATAACTGATCGCCTGATAAAGTTTTACATGGTATCCCAAATCGGTTCCGATCCCGATCCGGTAATAGGATTGGTTGGAACGGGTTCTGGTGGAGTTGCTTTTGACATTGGCCTCCAAATCGATTGACTCGACCGGGTTGAACGCGTGCAACTGCAGTTTTGCTTGGGTTGTCTTGTCCAGAAGCCCTGCGTAGTATCGGGTATTGACCCCACCCGCCAGGAGACTGGCATAATACAGGTAAGCTCTGGATACGGGATCCGAGGTATCAAATTGATAAGCCTGGGCATAATTTTCCATGGCACCGAAATAGTCTCCCGTCTGGTAAAGGGCATAACCTGCCCGTTGGTGCAACAATTTGGAGTCAATGCCTTGTTGAAAAGATGATTTCGTCAGGGAGATCAACTTCTGCCAATCTTGGTTGACGAAGTAGCGGTAAGACAAACTGTCTGCTTTTTCGAAGTCCATTCTTTCCTGAGCCATAAGTGTCCAGGGAATCAGCAACAATAGGGTCATCAGTCGTTTATACATTTCGCCTCAATTTTGATTTTCCGATTGGTAAAGGTGAAGGATTCAATGCCTTTCTCGGAGAGGAAGAGCGTGCTTCGGCTCTCCGGAACCTTCTTTCCAAACAAGTTTAATTCAACACTTGAATCCCACTGCATGAGCTCCGATGACATGGGATCTGTCGTCTTTTGTCGCTCAATGGTGA
>JAJTBP010000037.1 GCA_021286825.1 Marinilabiliales bacterium
GCATCGATTCGGCCATCTTCATGCATCCGACCATCTGGAAGGCATCAGGCCATGTGGATGCATTCAATGATCCGCTGATTGACAACAAGGATTCCAAGAAAAGATACCGTGCCGATGTCCTGATTGAAGAGGAGTTGGCCAAAATTGAAGGCAAAATCGACAAAGAGGTCGAAAAGGCCAAAGGACGATTTGGTGCCTCCTTTGATGAGCAGGTCTTTCGGTCGACCAATGGTCGCGTGCTTGAGTACCAGGGAAAATGGGACGAGTTACACAACCGGTTTGCCGATGCCCTCAACAATTCGGATCTCGTGGAACTGAAGAAAATCATTGAGGACTACGAAATCGTATGCCCGATCTCCGGTACCCGCAACTGGACCGAAGTGAGGCAGTTCAACCTGATGTTCTCAACCGAAATGGGCTCTACTGCCGACAGTTCTCTGAAGATCTACCTTCGTCCGGAGACGGCACAGGGCATCTTCGTGAATTATCTCAATGTGCAGAAGACGGGACGAATGAAGATTCCTTTCGGCATCGCCCAGATTGGAAAAGCTTTCCGCAATGAGATTGTTGCCCGTCAGTTCATCTTCCGTATGCGGGAGTTCGAGCAGATGGAGATGCAATTCTTTGTGCGTCCCGGCACCGAACTCGACTGGTTCGAAAAATGGAAGGAGACCCGTATCAAGTGGCACAGGGCCCTTGGCTTCGGCGATGAGAATTACCGTTTCCATGTGCACGAAAAGCTGGCTCACTATGCCAATGCTGCCGTCGACGTGGAGTATAAATTCCCATTTGGCTTCAAGGAGGTGGAAGGAATTCACTCCAGGACCGACTTTGACCTTTCCCAGCATCAAAAATATTCTGGCAAGAAAATACAGTACTTTGATCCGGAACTGAACGAATCCTACGTGCCATTTGTGGTGGAGACCTCCATCGGTGTGGACCGGATGTTCCTGCAGGTGATCTCTGCCTCTTATTGCGAAGAAGAGGTCGATGGCGGAGACGGCAAAAAAGACATCCGGGTGGTGATGAGAATTCCGGCACCGCTGGCGCCCGTCAAACTGGCCGTCATGCCGCTGATCAAGAAGGAGGGACTTCCCGAGAAGGCCCGCGAAATCATCGACGACCTGATGTTTGAATTCAACTGCCAGTATGACGAAAAGGATTCCATCGGCAAGCGTTACAGGAGACAGGATGCCATTGGTACTCCTTTCTGTGTGACTGTCGACCATCAGACACTGGAAGACGACACGGTGACCATCCGCTACCGCGATACCATGGAACAAGAGCGGGTGAAGATCGGTGATGTCAAGGCCATCATTGCCGGGCAGGTCAGCCTGAAAAGTTTGTTTGCCAAATTGAAATAAAAAAAACCGGTCGCTTGACCGGTTTTTTTGTGCCTTATTTCTTGATTTCCGCTTCCAGGATGGAGATCACCTCTTGGGTGGCAGACTGACTCTCCGCCTCCGTGGCGATTTTCCGGAAAAACCGGATCACCTTGTCCTTTCCAACGATGATGAGGACCCCTTTGCCATCGCAATCGCCCATTCCCAGAGAGGTGGGAAGAAGGTGGTTCTCATCCAGCATGATGACCGAACCCGGAAATTGTTTCTCCTTCTGACGGGCTTTCATGCGGATCCCTGCATTGGGAATCCAGGTGTCCTTGCAATTGGCGATGCCGATCCCCTGATAGAGATTGGAATCAAATTTCCTGGCTTTCACGGCATCCGACAATTTGTCGTTCACATCTTTCACATCCGGATCCGTATATTGAATCAGCAACACCTTCTCTCCCACAAACGGGATGGCTTTGGGTTGGTTGTTGGCATCGGTAAGGGTGACAGACTGAAAATTCTTGCCGGTCATCTCCCCGGTTTGGGCCTTCAGGCAAACCGGCAGGATCCCCAACACAAGGGCGATGAGTAGGGTGAGAAACGGTGAGAAGTGACGGATTCTTTGCGCTGTTTTCATACGGAAATGTTTAATGGTTTTCGGTTTTCCGGATCAACATCTGCTTCAGAAGGCCTGGCTTCTGACCAACGTAGGATCCGGACTTGCCGAATTAAAGATAGCAATAAATCAAAATAGATAGTTTTTTCACTATGATTTGATGCCATTCGGATGCGAGGCATGAAAAAAAGCGGCTACGCAAACTGTTGGCCGCTTTTGATCCGATGGGTTTCCGATCCCCCGAAGGGGAAAGACTCAACACTGACGGCTACCGGGTCATCTTCTCAAAGAGTTCCCGTTCGGCAATCAGGGCCTTGACCTTGTCCTCGGGATTGGTCCTGCACTCCAGCAGTATCCAGCCTTCGAACTTTGCTTTTTTGAATAGGTTCATCAAATCCTGGTAGGGATAGCTCGTCTCCTCCAGTTCGCGGACGTGACAGGTATCTCCCAATCTGTTTTTCACCAGATTGAAGTTATAATCCAGTCCGCCACCGATCAGGTCTTCCGGATTGCAGTTCCAACAAACCGTTGCATTCGGATGGGTGGCCACATCCATGATGGCCTTGATGTTGGGCAGCTCCTGGGTTTCATTGCCGTGTACCTCCAGCCGCAGCTTCTGACCCAGGTTGGCACCGAACTCCGCCAGTTCATTCAAGGCTTTTCCAATCTGCTCAATGGTCTTTTCATGCGGAATCCCTGGACGGAATTGGTTGGGTTTGACCTTCACACCCAATCCGCCAATGTCATGACTCAATTGAAAGAATGCCTTGGTCTGATCGATCGATTGTTTCAATTTCTCAGCTTCGGGGTAGTCGTATTGCTGATTGGTACCCATTCCAACGATGGTTACCGGACTGTCACCGAATTTTTTCTTTACCTCCAGTCGCTGCTCTTTCGTGAGGGCCGGACTGACCCCATGGGCATGCTCGACGCGCAACTCCACTCCATGGATGCCCGAAGCGGTCAGGCTACGGATCAAGGTATCCTGGTCCCAGTCTTTTCCCCATTGGTAGGTGACAAAACCCAGTTTCATGCCCCGTTTGGGTGTCTTTCCATAAAGCAATTCGCTTCCGGGCAACAAGAGGGCACCGGAAAGAAGTCCGGCATACCTCAAAAAGTCTCTTCTGTCGTGCGAATGGTTGTTTTTCATTTTTAAGTGTTTGATTGGTTCCGTAATGTTTGTCTCTGCCGGGTATCACAAATCTAAAAAAATTCTACCTGAAAACCCTGCCTTGTGGGCCTTGAAATGGCCACAAGGCTTGATCTTTCTGAATACCGGACCCGTCAAACCCAAAGGAGGCGACCGATCCGGCTCCGAATTTCGGCAGGAGGCAAGTGGTGTTAAAATCTCATAAATAAAAGTTAAGATGTTGTTAATGTTTTGTGGCAAATCCGCAACTCTCCAGCACGCGATGATCCACGATGCCTGACTTAAAGATCATATAATCAGGCAGATAATTTCAGGCATATGGATGACTGCCGGCTGGTTTCCCCTGACCGTCGCAATTTTGCCCGTTGTCGCTCTGTTTTTGGGCTGTAACGAATCAGCCCCTCCTCCGTCTTATGGTTGACTTTGATATCGAAGCAAGCTTGATCAGAAAATTTCTAAAAAAATTGTAGCCATGAAAAAGATTTTGTTTACATCACTGCTTATTTTGATCGTGTCGATGTCGTTTGCACGCAACAGATTTGTTGCCAGGGGAGAGTCCAATTCCGATTTTGGCAACTACCGGATTGAGAAGCTGGACGGCCATTTTAACCTGGACAACAAGCAACTGGATCAGTATCAGATTACCTATGATAAAAGCAACCTGAAATTGATCGTAGCCCTGGATGCCCAGAAAAAGTGCAGAAAATACTATGTGTTGTCAGACCGGGGATCGGTACAATACGAATGCAACGGAACCAGTTTCGGCATCAAGAAGTTGGATAAAAAGCTCGCCGCCAAAGGGTTTCAGACGAATCTGAGCCAACTCAACAAGACCTCCTTCTTCCAGCAGCGGATTCTGATATCGGGAGAAGCTGCCTCTCAAGACCATCTGGCCCTGATTGCCTCCTACTATCCTGCTCTGCTTGAGTAAGAACCCTTCTTTGCGACAGTCAGAACATCGTGTTTCCAGTTTTTTCAATATATCTCCAAAGGGAAGAGGTCTACGGATTTCTTCCCTTTTTTACATAGCAGGCAGCAACGAGGAGATCCTCCGGATGGGTAATCTTCACATTCTCACGATTCCCTTCCACCAGGCAAACCTTTCCTCCGGATGCTTCGAAAACGGATGCATCATCGGTGAAACGCTCTTCCCAAGGGAGCTCATAGGCTTTCATCAGCGGCTGCCTGTGGAAGACCTGTGGGGTCTGAACCGAGAAAAACCGGGATCTGTCGACCGGATGTGAATCGCCCATTTGTCCTTCCCGCAGTGACTCCGTGACCGGAAGCACCGGGATCACAGCCGGAACCTTTTCCGCCATCTCAAAACAGCGCGCCAGGGTAGCCGGGGAAACCAGTGGACGGACCCCATCGTGAATGGCGACCAGGTCTGCATCCGCGATCACCGAAAGGCCATTCTTAACGCTTTGATGCCTTGTTTCTCCTCCGGGCGTCATGCGGTGCGGAACGCTGAAACGATGCTGCAGGCAAAGGCTTTGCCAGACAGGGATCTGGTGGGCTGGCAGAACCAGCACGAGCTCCAATGCCTCATCAAAATCGGCAAAACGTTGCAGCGTATGCATCAGCACAGGGAGACCTTCCAGCTCCATAAACTGTTTGGGGAGATCTCCTCCCATCCGGGATCCGCTGCCGCCCGCAACGATGATGACACTTCTTTTCATACTTCGGTGGTGATGGGAACAATTTCCGCCATCTCTTCAAAGATAGCCATTTCCACGATTGTCAAACCCGCTCTCCCCGAAAGGAAATTCCTTTGCCCATCTCCGTTTTTCACAACAATTTGTGGACAACTTTGTGGGTTCTCTTCTTTGACGCTTCATGGATTTGTTTATTTTTGGTTAGTAATCCCCCATCAGAAATGCACCCGATCCCAAGGGATTATTATGTTTTCTAAACACCACGCTTCCCATCCGGGGATCGGCGGGCGATTTAACCACTTTTAGAAAAAGCGCGATGAAGGAGATACTGCAGGTTTGGAGAGAGCTGGATGCCAACAACCACCGGGAGTGGATGGAGGCGAACCGTTCCAGGTATGCTGCGACCCAGAAGGAATTTCAGCAGGCAACCGCGCAGCTGATTTCGGGCATTGCCGGTTTTGACAAGGAGGTCGCCTCGTTGAAGCCAAAAGATTGCATCTTCCGTATTTTTCGGGATGTCCGTTTTTCCAACGACAAGAGACCGTACAAGAACAACTACGGTGCCTACATGGTTCGGGGGGGTAAAAAATCGGGCAATGCAGGGTACTACCTGCACATTCAGCCTGGCGAATGTTTCGTGGCAGGAGGGAATTACATGCCTTCTCCCGAACAGTTGCAGGCCATCCGGCAAGAGATTTACTACCATCCGGAAGAATATCTTGGGTTGTTGAATGGCGAACCATTCCACACCCTTTTCAACATCCACTACAGGGATGCCCTGAAGACGGCACCCAAGGGATATCCGAAAGATTGGGAGCACATCGAACTGTTGAAAAACCGTTCCTTTGGTTTCGGGCACGCACTCACCGATGAGGAGGTGACGGCTCCGGATTTTATATCGAAATGCACGGAGCTGTTTAGGGTCGTTCAACCTGTCAACAGCTTCCTCAACAAGGCAGTCGATGAAAACATGACGGATTAGGACCGCTTCAAAGGTCAATCCGTCATTGTTTTTTTATAACGGGGGATCGGTTGGAAAATGTTATGGCAATTCACAAAATCAGATTATAGATACTCAAGTTCAATCACCTTAATCCAATTTTACATGAAAAAAGTTCTCTTACCACTATTGATGCTTTTCATTGCTGTTTCCGTTGAGGCGCAAAACCTTCAATTGCACTACGACATGGGTAAGGGCCGGAGCTACATGACCTCCACCCTCGAGATGTTCAAAACCGACAAATGGGGTAGCACCTATTACTTTGTCGACATGGACTACAACGCCCATGGGGTGGATGGAGTGAGTCTGGCCTATACGGAGATATCCAGGGGGATCAAGTTCTGGGACAATCCGTTCGAGATGCACGTCGAATACAACGGGGGAATTGGTAAAAACAAGGATGGTTCATCCTACCGGATCAACGATGCCTGGTTGTTTGGTGGCAACTACACCTGGCATGCCAAGGATTTCTCCTGGATTTACACCACCGAAGCGATGTACAAGACCATTCGCGGCAAGAACACCAATTCCTTTCAGTTGACACAAGTCTGGACCGTTCAGTTCTTCAAGGGAAAGGTTACTTTCAGCGGCTTTGCCGATTTCTGGAAGGAAGACAACAACTTCTTCCTCAATGCTCCCCTGGGAACCACAACCAAATTTGTCTTCCTCTCCGAACCACAGATCTGGTACAACGTCTCCAAAAACTTTGCCTTTGGCAGTGAGACCGAATTTGCCTCCAACTTCGCCCTGCACAAAGGGTTGAAGGCTTGCCCGACCGCAGCCTTGAAGTGGACCTTCTAAATTCCGATCCGGCCTTTCACCCATCGTTTGGGGAGAAATGGCCCTTATCAGAAACATTCACAACCAATCAATCAGGATATGCTGGAAAAACTGTTCAAGCTCAACGAAAACAAGACGAATGTAAAGACCGAGATCATTGCCGGTGTGACCACCTTCATGACCATGGCCTACATTCTGTTCCTGAACCCCAACATCCTTTCCGCCACCGGAATGGATAAGAATGCAGTCTTCTTTGCAACTGCCATCGCGGCCGGTTTTGTCACCATCGCCATGGGTCTCGTTGCCAACTTCCCCATCGCCCTTGCCCCCGGCATGGGTCTCAATGCCTTGTTTGCCACCGTTGCCCTGGCCGGTGTAGGCATGCCCTGGCGGATCGCTCTGGGTGCTGTCTTCATCTCCGGGATCATCTTCATCATCCTGACGGTGACCAAGATCCGGCAGATTTTGGTGGTCGCCGTTCCCAATTCCCTGAAAAGGGCCATCACCGTAGGGATCGGTTTGTTTATCACCATCATCGGACTGAAACTCTCCGAGATCATGGTGGTTGGGACCAACCTCATTCCCTCCACCGTGGAGGCCGTGAGCAAATCCGGCGGAGCCGCAACCCTGAAGTTCTTCGAATGGAACATCGGTCTGGGCAATTTCCACAACCACTCCATGCTGTTGTGCCTGATCGGTCTGGCCATCACGGCCGTTCTGATGGCCCGCAACATCAAGGGATCGCTGCTGATCGGTATTGTTGTGACCACCCTCATCGGCATTCCGATGGGCGTGACAATGGTCCCGAAGGATTTCGCCTTCATCTCCCTGCCCAATTTCAGCAACCTGGCGGTCGGTGAACTCGACATCATGGGTGCCCTGAACATGGGGATCTGGACCGTGGTCTTTACCTTCACCTTTGTGGAGTTGTTCGACACCTTTGGCACCTTGGTGGGAACCGCCAACAAAGCAGGTCTGATCGACAAGGATGGCAACTCCCCGAAGATCGGAAAGGCCATGTTGGTGGATGCCGTTGGGGTCTCTTTCGGTGCCCTGATGGGAACCTCTACCGTGACAGCCTATGTTGAATCAGCTGCAGGCATCGGTGAAGGCGGCCGTACCGGACTCACCGCCGTTACGACCGGTGTACTCTTCCTGCTGGCCCTGCTGATCGCTCCGTTGGCCACCATGATCCCCAATGCTGCCACCGCTCCGGCGCTCATCATCGTGGGTGTGCTGATGGCCTCTTCGGTACTCGACATCGATTTCCATGACTTCACGGAGGGATTCCCGGCATTCATGACCTTTGTGCTGATGCCCTTCACCTACAGCATCGCCAACGGTATTGCGGGCGGTATTTTCTTCTACACCTTGCTGAAGGTTGTTTCCGGTAAGGCCAAACAGGTGCATTGGATGATGTACCTGCTATTCGCGCTGGTGGTGATCCGATACATCTTCCTAAGCGAATAAAATTGAAAAAAATCCCTCCGGACATTGCCGGGGGGATTTTTTTCAGAAAAAAGTGTATTTTTGCCACACGATCCCGGGTTGTTAGCTCAGTTTCCGCCAAAGGGCGGAGCCAATTGGCGGATGACAGGGTAGGGGTCACTGGTTCGTTAAAATTTTATGGGTTGTTAGCTCAGTTGGTTTAGAGCATTACCTTGACAGGGTAGGGGTCACTGGTTCGAATCCAGTACAACCCACGGAAATTTGGAAGCCGCAGTTGATAATGCATCAATTGCGGCTTTTTATTTTAGTCATTGCACAACAGTTGCATTGCTTCCAAAAGCGGTCAATTAACATTTTCTTTCAGTCCGACATTTCGTGGGTTCTAGTTGTAACCATTCGACTAGCTTTTCAAGTTGCTTCAGTATTATATTCTGATG
This sequence comes from Marinilabiliales bacterium, assembly GCA_021286825.1. Lineage (GTDB taxonomy): Bacteria > Bacteroidota > Bacteroidia > Bacteroidales > Prolixibacteraceae > CAINVV01. The sequence goes on from JAJTBP010000037.1 coordinate 8,419, forward strand.
AAATTGTCGTTAGGGGTTTTCTAATGAAATATAATAATGTTGAATATCAGATAAATATGTATAATCATTCCAATTAGTGATTTGTTAATGAAATAAACAATTAAGCCCCAAAAGGAATGCAGGAGGCATATTTCTTTGATTTCTTATCGGGGGTCAAAGGTTTAATCAACCAGAATCGTAGAAATTGTGGTGGAAGAGTACTTTGGTATGTATTCATTTGTAGCACATGGAAAGAAGCCCGAATTCCCCAAGATATTTTTCTTATAAATCTATCAGAGCACTTCATTTCTAAATAATTATGTAAACATCGATCAAAATACTAGCATTTTTTTTAGATTTGATCCTTCCAAAGAAGCTCAAACCTCAAATAACCGACCTTTCGTATGGCCTTTAACGAAAACTCCCGCGTAAAGCTTCCGGCTCTAATGCACTTATGCAGATTGGGCTACAATTATCTCTCTGAAAAGAAAATGAAGCTTGTATGCGACCCGGACACCAATATTCATGTTGATGTTTTCAAATCAAAGCTGCGGCAGTTCAATCCCTTGCTCAAAGCCATTGAAATCGACCTATTTTATGACAAGCTTAAAATCGTACTGGACAATGATGATCTTGGGAGGGAGTTTTATCAGCTTGTTTCTGCCAATTCAGGTATTAAGCTGATTGATTATGAAAACATTGACAACAATGATTTCGTTTGCACGACTGAATTATCGTGCAAATATGGCGAAGATGAATTCCGTCCGGATATTACTCTTTTCGTCAACGGACTGCCATTGGCCTTCATCGAGGTCAAGAAGCCCAATAACAAAGAAGGTATCCTGGCCGAACGTGACAGAATCAATGTCCGTTTTCATAACCGGAAATTCCGCCGTTTTTTGAACTTGTTTCAGATACTCCTCTTTTCCAATAACATGGAATATGATTCGGAGTCAATCGTTCCAATCCAGGGTGCATTCTATTGTACAAATGCCAAAACTCAGGCAATATTTAATTGTTTTAGGGAGAAAACAGCCAAGAATGAATCAGGTAAGCCTAATTTTTACAGGGATTTCAACTACTTGTATGTTCATGAAACGGATGAAAATTATATCCTGAACGATAACAACGCTTCCGTCATCAAACATACACCTGAATATAAAACGAACAAAAGCGTTAACACACCAACCAACCGGGTCGTCACCTCTCTCTTCAGCAAAGAACGGCTTCTTTTCATTCTGCGCTATGCCATTGCTTATGTGGATACCAAAAAGGAGGTCAATGGTATAGAAATACAGGAGTTGCAAAAGCACATCATGCGCTATCAGCAGGTATTTGCCACTTTTGCTATCCGTCAAAAATTGTCGGAAGGGGTGAAATCCGGCATTGTCTGGCACACACAAGGCAGCGGCAAAACGGCACTCGCTTTTTATAATGTGAAGCATCTTACGGATTATTATGCCTCCTTGCCCAATCCAGTCGTTCCCAAGTTTTACTTTATTGTGGACCGCATTGATTTACTGACCCAGGCAAAAATCGAATTTGAAGAGCGCGGTCTCACCGTGAATACGGTAAACGACCGGGACGAATTGCTGGAGCAGTTTCGCTCCCAAACTTCCATCTTCAACCAACAGGGGAAACTGGAAATTACGGTAGTCAACATTCAGAAGTTTAAGGAAGACCAGCACAAGGTAAAAATGGACGAATATGCCATTCAACTCCAGCGCATCTATTTTCTCGACGAAGCACATCGGGGCTATAAACCGGATGGTTGTTTCCTGGCCAATTTGTTTGATTCGGATCCAAATTCCATAAAAATTGCCTTGACGGGAACGCCTTTAATTGGAGAGGAGAAAAACTCCTGCAAAGTATTTGGCGAATACATCGACACCTACTACTACAACCAATCGATTGCCGATGGGTACACCCTGAAACTGATGCGGGAGGACATTGAAAGCAATTACCGGATGGAGATCGAGAAGGTTTTGGAAGAGGTAAAGTTGAAACGCAGCGACATCAAGAAAGAGCGCATTATTGCCGATCCGCGTTATGTGGAAGCCTTGCTCAATTACATTACTGCGGATTTGATCAAACGCCGGATTTATTTTGGAGACCAGACCATTGCAGGGATGATTGTTTGCGACTCGAATCCTCAAGCCAGGGAGATGTTCCGGATCTTCAACGCGAAAAAGGAACAACACCAACTCAGGTGTGCTCTAATCTTACATGACGAAGAGGACAAGGAAACCCGCAAGGGTTACATAGACGATTTTAAGAAAAAGGCCACTGTAGATATTCTGATTGTTAACATCATGCTGCTTACCGGTTTTGATGCCCCACGCCTGAAAAAGCTGTATTTGGGCCGGACGCTGAAAGACCACAACCTTTTGCAGGCACTTACCCGGGTAAATCGGCCGTACAAAAATTTCAAATATGGCTATATCGTCGATTTTGCAGATATCAAAGAGGCTTTTGATGCAACCAATGAAGCCTACTTGAAGGAACTAAAGAAGGAGGTCGGAGCGGAAAATGTAGAAACCTATTCTGGCTTATTCGAAAACAATGAGCACATTATTGAGCAAATGAAGGATATCAAGGAGATCCTGTTTGGCTATAATTGCACGAACGCCGAAGAGTTTTCCCGACAAATGAATGAGATCAATGACAGGGAGACTCTTTTAAAAATCAAGAACTCACTCGAACAGGCAAAAAGTCTGGCCAACGTGGTCCGTACTTTTGGTGATGCTGAACTAAAGGAGCAGTTTGCCAAGTTGGCCATCGTTAAAGTGAATGAATTGTTTGGAGAGGTTTCGCATCGGCTCGATACGGTTAACCTAAAAAGCTCGTTGCAGAATCAGGATGCCATCAATGGCATCATCAATGAAGCCATGGCAACCATCACCTTTACCTTTACAAAAGTGAAGGAAGAGGAGCTGAGGATGCTCAGCAATGATTACACAGAGAGCTGGCAACGTACCTGGGGCGAATTCAATAAGAACTTTGACCAGGCCGATGAAGATTTTATTTCTCTGGCAAAAATTTTCCGCGACTATTTCAAGGATAAAAATATTGAGCCTGCAACCGTATCTGAAGCCAAAGAACGCATTCATTACATGGACAGCGTCATGGTGAAAATTCGGGCTATCAATCAACGGAATAACCAGTTGAAGCAGATGTACCACAACGACGAAAAATTCGCAAGGGCTCATAAGCGGGTGATCCAACGCGGATTGATATCGAAACGCGAAACGGAAGTTTGCGACAACCTGAATAACATCAAGCAAAAGGTGGATGAAAAAGTGCTACTCAACAGCGGTGTGCTTCGTAACGATCCGTTTTTCGAACAAACCGTTTTACAGCTGATTAGCCTCAGTTTGTCGAACCTGAACATCAAGGCTACCCTGGAGGATAAACAGTTTATAACGGCTCAGATTGCGAATGAATACCTGCAGCAATACCATAATCAACAAATGGGACAAGAGTACATGCTGCCTGCAATGAAACTCGGTGCGGCAGCCGAACCACCGGAAATTATTGCTCCCAAAAGCTCCATTGGAGGGTTGGCGTAAGCAAACTCAATCATCTTGATTTCTCAAGAACTGGAAACTGTTTGCATTTGAAAATCAATACTCTGATGACATTAAATTGGGGTTAAAAGCAAATGAAGGATAATCCAGAGGATCCCTTCTGGGACGAGATGATCTCTATTTGTCGATTATCTACCCATTTTCAATTCCTAACGGGATTAAAAATCTAATTTTAGGCTGTCTTTTACAACATATTTAAGAGAGATGACCAATTCAACCATTGAAATTCAAACCAAAAAATTGATTGATGACCTCAAAGCCACCTGTGCCTCGTATGGACTGGGCAACGATGGCAACGAGTACAAGATTATTACCCAGATATTTCTCTACAAATTTCTGAACGACAAATTCGGCTACGAAGTAAAAAATGTGGAAGAGCCAGGTTACCGGGCACGGGTGAAATTGACCGATAAATGGGAAGAGGCGTTGAAAGGTTTTACCGATGAAGATTACAACGATTTGCTTTCATTTTTGCCTGCCGACAGCCCGAAACTCAAACGCGAGCATTTCATCAGCAACCTATACAACCAGCAGCACAAAGGCGATTTTTCGGCCCTTTTTGATGCAACCATGGTGGACATTGCCAATTTCAATGCTGAAATATTTTCAATGAAAACCGAGAGCGAGACCAAGCTCACCCTTTTCGAAAACATTACCATTCACATCCCCGACAGCATGAAACGCGATGAGTTTGCCTGTGCGCTGGTTTCGCGGCTGGTGAACTTCAATTTCGAAAAGGTTTTTTCGCAGAAATACGACTTCTTCTCCACCATTTTCGAGTACCTGATTAAAGACTACAACAAGGACGGCGGAGGCAAGTATGCCGAATATTTCACGCCGCATTCGGTGGCTTCCATCATGGCACAACTGCTGGTAAAAGAGGATGAAGATATTTCAGACGTGTCGTGTTACGACCCTTCGGCGGGTTCGGGTACTTTGCTGATGGCTATCGCACACATTATTGGCGAGGACCGCTGCACCATTTTCAGTCAGGATATCTCGCAGAAATCGAGCAAAATGCTGCGGTTAAACCTGATTTTAAACAACCTGGTGCATTCTATTCCAAACATTATTCAGGGCGACACGCTGGTTTTGCCTTACCATAAAACACCTGAAGGACGGCTGCAAAAGTTCGACTACATTGTGAGCAATCCACCGTTTAAACTCGATTTTTCGGATACGCAACCCAAGCTGGCTGACCAGAAATACCGCTTTTTTGCAGGAGTGCCCACCATCCCGAAAGCCAAAAAAGAGAGCATGAGTATTTACCTCTGCTTCCTGCAGCACATCATCAATTCGCTGTCGGCCAAAGGAAAGGCAGCGGTGGTGGTTCCAACCGGTTTTATTACGGCGCAAAGTGGCATTGAAAAGAAAATTCGCGAACATTTGGTAACCGAAAGAATGCTTCGGGGGGTGGTTTCCATGCCCAGCAATATTTTTGCCACCACCGGCACCAATGTTTCGGTGCTGTTTCTCGACAAGCAAAATGCGGTTGGCAAAGTAGTGCTGATTAACGCCTCGAAACTGGGAACCACCGTGAAAGAAGACGGCAACCAGCGCACCAAATTAAGTATTAACGACATCAAGCAGATTGTCAGCACTTTTCACAATAGGCAACCCGTGGATGATTTTGCGGTTGCCCTTACTTACGACCAGATTATTGAGAAAAACTACTCATTCAGTGCCGGGCAATATTTTGATGTAAAGATTGAATACACCGACATTACTCCGGAAGAATTTACAGCTAAAATGAATAGTTACAAAGCCAATCTGAACAAGTTATTTGCTGAATCTAAGGTGTTGGAAACGGAGATTTCGAATCAGTTGGGGGGGGTGAGATATGAATGATAAGATATATAAACCTCGATTTATTCCCGAGGGTTGGCAGGTAAAAAAAATATCGGAAGTTGCAAAGACGGGATCTGGTGGAACACCTCTTTCGACATGTAAAGCATATTATGAAGGAGGCACTATTCCATGGATCAATAGCGGAGAAGTTGGTCAATATTCCATAAAATCTACACCTAATTTTATCACCTCAGATGGAATGAAACAATCAAGTGCCAAACTTATTCCGAAAGGGTCAGTTTTACTGGCTATGTATGGGGCAACGGCAGGCAAGGCAAGCCTTTTAGAGTTTGAAGCTACAACCAATCAAGCCATATGCGCTATAATGCCATTTGAGGATTATGACTATAGATTTATTAAGTATTATCTTGATGCATTATACTCGTATTTAGTGGGAGTAAGTACAGGTTCTGCAAGAGATAATTTAAATCAAAATGGAATTCAAGACATTGAGATACCTTTCCCAAAAAAAGAATTGCAAAATTCAATCGCCTCAGTGCTTTCCTCTCTCGATTCAAAAATCGAACTTAACAACCGCATCAATACCGAGTTGGAAGCGATGGCCAAAACGCTTTACGATTACTGGTTTGTACAGTTTGATTTTCCGGATGCAAACGGCAAACCCTACAAAACCAGCGGTGGCAAAATGGTTTGGAATGAGCAGTTGAAGAGGGAGATTCCGGAGGGATGGGAAGTGAAAAGTCTATCAAATCTTACTTCAATAATTTCAAGGGGCATATCTCCATCATATGTTGAGACGGAAGGCGTTTGTGTTCTAAATCAGAAATGTATTCGGGGAAAAACAGTCCTTTATTCGGAAAGTAGAAGGCATGATAACACGAATAAGAGTGCCGATTCAAAAAGGATTGAATTACATGATATTCTGGTTAATTCCACTGGTGTTGGAACATTAGGCCGTGTAGCAATTGTAAAAAGGTTACCTGAAGATTATGTGACTGTTGATTCGCATGTCACTATTGTCAGGGCAAATTCTGAATTAGTAGACAAGTATTTCTTTGAAGCTTCTTTGCTTGAAAAACAAACAGAAATTGAAAAGTTTGCACTCGGTTCTACTGGCCAGGTTGAATTAAGTAGATTTCAATTGGAAGGGATAAAATTGATATTGCCACCACAAGCATTGCAAACAAAATTTAGTTCTTTATACAGCCAATTCCTAAACAAAATGGCAATTTGTGAGGAAGAAAACCAACACCTCTCTTCCCTTCGCGACTGGCTGTTGCCGATGCTGATGAACGGGCAGGTAACGGTTGGCGGGCAAGTGGATTCATCCGATGACTTCGAGTCATCGGATGAATTGAAGGCAAAAACCATTTATCGGCACGATGAAGAAATACGGATGGCGGCCGAGCCAGGTATGGAAAAATAAATAAAGAATAACCATTCAGATCAAACGATATGGCTAAATCAGTAAAATATAGTCTGTTTTTAGATGAAAGTTGTCATCTTCAAAAAGACAAGTCAAATGTGATGAGCATTGGGTTCATTAAAGTACTTGATGAAGGCTACGATCAGATCAAAAATGAACTGAAACAACTTAAAATGAAGCACGGCATTCCGCACGAATACAAGTGGAATACCTGCAGTAACACCAAGAAAGACTTCTATATTGAATTGATTGATTACTTTTTTACCTCCTCATTATCCTTCAGAACCATTGTCGTAAAATATAAGAATCATCTTGACCACGATCAGTTTAACCAGGGAAGTCATGACAACTTCTATTATAAGATGGTTTTTTATCTCTTGCACAATCAGTATATAAATCCGCTGAAAGCCGAATACAGGGTCTATTTGGACATTAAAGACACACGAGGACGTGAAAAAATTGCGAAGATTCGTGAAGTATTTGAAAATTTACATTTTGGCCGATCGCCATTTAAACATTTTCAGCACATACGCTCGCATGAGTCGGAGCTCATTCAGCTGGCTGATTTTTTAATCGGGGCAGTAACCTATAAATCGCGGGGGCAACAAAACAAACCGGGGGCAAGCCCCATCAAATGTTTTATTGTGGAGTACCTCGAACAAAAATCAGGATACTCTCTCGACGAAGGTACTGAGCCTTGGGAGGAAAAGTTCAATATCTTCGATCACCAACCCAAGAAAAAGTCCTGATCATGCCCGATATTCTTGACTCACTTGAACCCTATTTTGCAACAGTCAACGAGCATGATGAGGAGAAACTCGACGAATTACATGCTGTTTTTCAGGAACATTTTATGGATAACCCATTTTACCTTGACGGTAAATTAGTACGGGTAAAAAGACATGTTTATAATCCCCAAAAAGACGGTCTGCCTGATTATTTTACTCATTATTTCGAAAAATTTGTCCATGTTGTAAGCCGGACAATTGCTACAAAAAAGGGTAATAAACAAAGGGAATTCCGGCCCGAACGTGCAAACAGGATACACTGGATCAAGCCCATCCTGGAGAATTACACAGATGCCAGAATTTCGAATTTTAGATTTCTTGAAAACAATGGAAAGATCAGAGACTACTTTTGGTACAAGGCAAAGGATTTTATAGTTGTTATGGAAGAGGTAATTCCTGATTATTATCTAATTACAGGATTTTGTGTTGATCGTGAAAACAGAGTCTACTATGCGAAAAAAGAAGCGAATTGCTTAAAATAAAAAAACCGCATTTACGGTAATGCGGCCAACCAAGTCCTTTACTCCATGAGCAATGACGAGGCAAATATAACCTATTTAATATAGTATTCCAAATGTGTGGTAGTATAAAACATTTTTGTGAAGATTTTTAGATTGCCATTCACCTCGCTTATTCATTGAATTGACCATTAAAGTGGGCAGCATTGTCTTTATTTCATTTGAAGTAAGAAAAGATGAATGTCCTTCCATGTTCTATCCTGCCACTTTTTGTCTATTTTTAAAATCTGCAGTTCAGGAAAAAATGTAACAGGGTCGAGGTCTAAAGCGGATCATCCATTCGACTCATTCCGATAAAATTAAATAGATCTTCATTCGTTTCATCATGGTTAAAAAATTCATTGTTTGTTTTGCTATGCTGACCTTTT
>JAJTBP010000384.1 GCA_021286825.1 Marinilabiliales bacterium
AAGGAAGTTCGACATTTTCCCGCTGCAGGGCAGACTTAATATCTGTGGGAGAGATTTGGTAGGCAGTTAGTCGTGCCGGATCCAATTCCAGGCGCATGGCATATTTTTTCTCTCCATAGATCCGGATATCGCTTACTCCAGGGATGGTCTGTAACCGTTCCTTGAAAACGTTGATGCCATAATCTGTCAGTTCCAACAAGCTGCGTGTTTCACTCTGAACCGAAAGCGTCAGGATGGCATCGGCATCCGCATCTGTTTTGACCACTACGGGTGGATCACAATCCTGCGGCAAACGGTTGATGACACGCGACACGCGGTCTCTCACATCATTTGCGGCTGCTTCCATATCCGCATCAATGTTGAATTCGACCGTGATACGGCTGCTCCCATCGCTACTTGAAGAGGTTAGGGTCCGAATACCGGCAATTCCGTTGATCGACTCTTCCAGTGGTTGGGTGATCTGGGTGGCCATGACATCGGCATTGGCTCCGACATAGGAAGTTGTGACGGTAACAATGGGCGGATCGACACTGGGAAATTCCCTAAGTCCAAGCAGTTTGAATCCGACAAAACCAAATAGCAGGAGGAGAATCGACAACACCGATGCCAATACCGGTCGTTTGATGCTAATGGACGCTATATTCATGACAGGATTGAGTCGATTATTTGTTGGATATTTTAGCCCGTACGGCCATTCCATCCTTCACCTGAAGCAGTCCACTGGTGATCAATGTATCATTGGGTGCAATGCCATCTGTCACTTCGACCTCCTTCTCGGTACGATAACCTGTTTTGATATCTACGGCCCTCGCCTTTCCATTTTTGACAACAAAGACCTGCTCTCCCTCCATCAATGGAACGGTCGATTTTGCAGGGATCATGAGGCTCTCCTTGTCGGCAAAAAGTTTCAGGCTGATTTTGGCAAATGCCCCTGGGTAAAGTTCCCTGTTGGGATTGTTGCAAAGTGCCCGGACCCGAATCGAACGGGTGGAGGCATCAATTTTGGATTCCAACGCGTAAATTTTGGCTGAATAGTTTCCATCCCGACCATCCACACTGAATGAAATCTCTTTGCCAACTGCAAGATTGGCCAAAAATTTCTCGGGTACAGAGAAGTCTACCTTGATGGGATCTACTTGCTGTAGGGAGGTGATGATGGTAGAATTTGAAACAAAGGCACCTTCACTAACCATCCTCAATCCGACAATCCCTGAGAAGGGTGCATGCAGTTCTGTTTTGGATATCTGTGCATTGATCAGATCCTGGGCGGCACGGAGCGTGTTGTAATTGTTTTCGGCGATGTCCAATTCTTCCTTGCTGATTCCTTTGAAACGGTATAGTTCACGTTTTCTCTCCAATTCCGTCCATGACAGTTGTTGCTGTAAAATATTGGATTTCAGCTGTGCCTGTAAATCACTGTCAAACATTTTGACCAAGGTTTCACCCTTTTTCACCGCGGATCCCTCTTTGAAGAAGATACCGGTAACCTTCGCGGATATTTCTGGTCGAACGTCAATTTCCTCGTTGGCCATCAGGGTACCCGTATAGGCATAGGAGAAATCCATTCTGACGGTTTTGACAAGTACACCCTCAACTACCAGCAGGTTTCTGCCTTCTCCCTGTTGCGGATTTTTTTTGGTTTCCTTACCACAAGAGACAATCAGGCCCATTGCTAGCACAGTGAGCCAGAGAGGGCCATCCATTCTTTTCATCGTTGGGTATTTTATTCGTCCTGAGAACGAAGCAAATGAAAATGGGAAGGCCAAACACCTTCCCTTTGAAAGTTTGGTGGATTACTTTACAATGGCGTAAAAGCAACGTTGTGGAGAGTTTACCTTGCCTTCCGTAACAAGCTTCTTAATCCACTTGTCCACCTCCTTTTTATCGACACCTGATGCATCGGCAATCTCCCCGCCTTTGAGGGGTTTGCCTGCTGTTTCCATTGCTTTGAGAATGGCTTCCTTTGCTTCCATCATGATAAATATATTTATAAACGTGAGACTCTATTTAGCAGAAAATGATCCGCCAGGACCATGGCTGCCATGGCTTCCACAATTGGGACTGCCCTGGGCAGGACGCAGGGATCGTGTCGTCCTTTTACATGAACCACGGCACTGGCACCTTCTGTGTTCACTGTTTGCTGTTCGCGAAGCAAGGTAGCAATGGGTTTAAAGGCCACCCTCCAGTAGATGTCCTCACCATTTGTTATCCCACCTTGAATTCCACCGGAGTGATTGGTCAACGTTTCGATCCCCTTTTCACCCGCAACAAAAAGATCATTGTGTTCAGATCCTTTAAGTTTCGTTCCTTCAAACCCCGATCCATATTCAAAACCCTTGACTGCATTAATGCCCAACATCGCAAAGCCGAGGTCAGCGTGCAATTTATTGAAGACCGGAGCTCCCCATCCGGCAGGTACTCCTGTAGCCACGCCTGAAATGATTCCTCCGACTGTATCGTGATTTCTGCCAGCTTCCTCAATTCTGGCAATCATCTTCGCGGCAACCTCAGGATCCGGACAGCGGACCAAATTGCTTTCAGCTTGGCTCAGATCCAACTGCTTGTAGGATTTCTCCAA
>JAJTBP010000385.1 GCA_021286825.1 Marinilabiliales bacterium
GATCGGTCGGCGTCTTGTCCGGACTAAGAGAGCCGTCGTCATCTGATGATCGATTAACTCAATTGGGCAGACAAGGCCAAATCCTGAAATGTTTGTTACCTTTAAGTGCCAAAAAATAAGTGTGTATGCGCATCAAAAGCAATTTGAAAATACGGGAAGTGGCTGGAGAGAAATTGGTCATCCTGGAAAGAGCCGGTCAAGTAGATCTGGCGAAGATGCTGGTCTTGAATGATACCTCTGAATGGTTGTGGAATGGCTTGGCAGGAACTGATTTCTCGGTGGCTGATGTGACCGCCTTGCTGCTCAAACGGTTTGAAGTGGATGAGCAACAAGCCAGTATTGACGCTTCAAACTGGATCTCACAATTGCAGCAATACGATATTTTTGAATCCTGATGAGTGATCTGCTCCATACCTTGACCTCTGCCCAACAACGCACCTTGCTGTTGTTGCAACATGCCCTTTGGAAAAAAGAGGTGCCACCAGAGGAATTTGTGGAGATGTCAGCAGCAGACTGGCAACAGATCATGGACTTTGCCGCGAATCAGGGAATCTATGCAATGGTTTACGACGGACTGGCTTCTCTGCCGAAAAATCTATGGCCACCCAAAAATCTAGTGTTGCAGTGGCACCTTGGGGTCGAATCCATCGAAAAGCGGTATGCACAACAGAAAATGGCTTTGCAATCCCTTAGTCGGTTGTATCAGGTACACAACATTGCCTGTCTCTTGTTGAAGGGAGTGGGGCTGGCCCCGTTCTATCCGGTGCCCGAACACAGGGAGTCGGGTGATTTGGATATTTTCCTCATGGGTAACTACGCGGAAGGCAATGAAGTCATTCGATCAAAGGGCATTTCAGTGGATTCTTCGAGTCATGACGTACATGCCGAGTTTCATTACATGGGAGTCCCGGTGGAGAACCATCTTACCCTCTTGGAGGTGAGTCGTTTAAAGGTGGATCAGGAGATGGAACCTTTTTTGCAGCAACTGCTCTGGGAAAAAGGTGCTACACCGACCCATGCGGAAGCGGTGAATCTACCCTCTCTGACTTTCAACCACCTTTACCTCTTGAAGCATACCTTGAAACACTTTCTCACCACGGGGATAGTCTTAAGGCACATTCTGGATTGGGCCTTTGTTGTGAATGAATGCAACCAGTTGGGTGTTTATGAAGTTTGCATGGAACATGCCCGCAAATTTGGTATGGATCGCTACAGTGGTATTTTCAATTCGTTGGCTGTAAACTTAATCGGTTTCTCTTTCGACACAAGGGTGTCTTTGGAAAGAGATCCGGCAATATTGAATCAGGTGGTTCGGGAAGTGGTTCATTATCAGGATCCATACTCCCAAACACCTGGCAGGAATCTATTCCGCCTATTGGCACGCAAGGGTATCGGATTGAGGCGGTTGTATCGAAGCAGATGGAAGTTTCAACTTGTCGGGAAAGATGCCTTTGGGAAGGAACTGACCAGTCGGATTTTTCATTATTTTCCGGGACTAAGAAAATTGAGTGTCTGATGTTTAGACAATTGATCGCATTGACACCTGTCAATCAGAAGGGGAAGGGCCTCTTGGTGGTACTTTCTGCCCTGGTGATCGCTTTGTCTGAATTTGCCGGACTGGCATTGTTTGTCCCGGTGTTTTATTTGATTTTTGACAAGAGTGGACTGAGTCATCACGGATGGCTGCTCAAATTGTATACGGAGTCCGGTCTTGCTTCCGAGACCCAATTTCTGCTTCTGCTTTCGGTCTTGCTTTTTTTGGTTTTTCTGATCAAAAACGGATTGACCTATGGATTACAGATCTATCAAAACCGATACCTCATCCAGTTGTACCAGTTTTTTACCCTTCGCCTCTATTCCTTCTATTTTGACAAGGGTGCGTTGTTCTTTAAATCTGAGAATTCCAACAGCCTTACCTATCATGTCAATTATGTGAGTTACCTCTTTGTGTTCAGTCTTTTGACCCAAATTATCCGGTTGATTTCTGAAGGAGTTCTCTTCCTGCTGCTCTCACTGGTCATTCTGATCCTGAGTCCGAAAGTCTATGCCTTGCTTGTTTTTCTTTTTGTGCCGGCTGTTTTTGTCTATGTAAAAATGGTTCGGAGCAAGCTATCTGAGATTGGTGATCGGGAAAATCGCGCGAGGAAGAGTCAGACACGCATCGTCCATGAGACCTTCAAGGGATATGCAGAGGTCAAGGTCAATCAAGCCTTTCCACTGTTGCTGGGTAAATTCTCCCATGAACTGGATGTTCTTTCAGACTGTATGGAAGAGCGGGTGAAAGTGACCGGGATGTGGCAGCGCACACTGGAGGGTGGGGTGATGTTTGGCTTGTTGATCCTCTTGTTCTTCAATGTTTTGATTGTCTCCAATCCGGCCGACTACCTGACGATCATTGCCTTCCTGACCATAGCGCTGCTTCGGCTTTTGCCCACAGTCAAAAACATCATCGGATCCATTTATCAGCTCAAATCCAACCAATTTGTTTGGGACATATTCAAGGATTTGGTTGGGAATGGGGAATCAACCCCTGCAGAATCAACTGATCGGATTCGACCCTTTTCGGATCGGATC
>JAJTBP010000038.1 GCA_021286825.1 Marinilabiliales bacterium
CTTCCTGAAGATTGCCTGTCCCGATGGATACCTCAAATTGACCGACCTTCAACTAGCCGGGAAAAAACGGATGGGTGTGGAGGAGTTTCTACGGGGATTCAATGACCCGCAATCGTGGAAAGCCAACTGAGCCGGTTCTCTTGATCCCGACTGCTTACCGGATCTTTTTGCGCAACGAGAGTTGTTGCCCGGCATGAACCTCTTCGGTTTCGCTCATGCCATTCATCTTCCTGAGCGACTGCATTTTTACCCCATACCATTGTGCGATGGAGTGAATCGTCTCCCCTTCCTGAACCAGATGGAAGTCATTCCCTCTCGGAGCTTTTGATCGTTTGGCCTGCAGATAGACCGGTTCTCCGGCCAGTGGAGCATCCCCTTGATAGGCATCGTTGTATCGGTAGATCTGCCAGTCTTTCTTGCCATATTCGTTGGCAATGGCCGTATAGTCATCTCCTTCAACTGCCGTGAATGCCCAGGCACCGTTCCTTTTTTCAACCACCCTGACCACCCCTCCCGGAGCAGCAGCTACCTGAACGGGTGCTTTTCGTTTCAGGAAACCAAAGAGCGAAAAATGATGCTTGGGTTTGTCTCCGGTACGGGCATAACCACCAGACATTCCATCGAGTTCATAGAGACGGAACTCTTCAATGATCCGGATCAGTTTGGCCGGATAACCAGGATCGGTAGCATATCCTGCCTGTTTCAATCCATACGCCCAACCCTTGAAGTCCTTGGGGTTGTATGAAAAAAGAAAACTGTATCGCGGAGTGGTGCTCAAAAACAGGGAATGATCCCGGAAGGACTCCTCCGCATCACGGTATTTTCTGAAACATTCATTTGCTTCATCGTCATCATGCCGGACGGTCGGACCACTCCAGTTGCTTTTGCACTTGATGCCAAAATGGTTGTTGGAGCTACGCGTCAATTCGGAGTTTCCATCGGACGATTCCAGGCAGGCTTGTGCCATGGTGATACTGGCGGGGATCCTGAATTCGGTCATCTCCTGCACGGCCAATCGGGCAAATTTGTCAATGTATTGCTGACGCGTCATTTTCTGAGGGGCATAAGCCCGACAAATTCCGGCAGATACCAACACCCCAAATAATCCCAAAAAAATCCGTTTGATCAACCTCATCGACTCACTTTTGGCCCAAAGTTAACAATATAGGGAGAAAATCCATCCCCCGGAAGGGTTGAATGGCCTGTATTTGCTTCGTTAACGAAAGATTATCATTACTTTTGAAGTTGAAAATGCTGAAAAGGATGAAGGAGATACTTCTGAATTATACGGTACGGATTTATGATTCTGCCAGTGAACTGCCCGAAACATCGGCCCATTTGATCCAATTGGCTCGAGAGGCTGCAACCCGTGCCTATGCCCCCTACTCCGGCTATCAGGTAGGAGCCGCTGTTTTGCTTGCCAATGGTGAAATCATCACAGGAAATAACCAGGAAAATTCGGCCTATCCCTCCGGACTTTGCGCTGAAAGGACCGCCTTGTTCTATGCCTCCGCCCAATTCCCGGGTGTACCGGTGAGACAACTGGCCATTTCCGCCTCGGCCGAAAAAATGGATCCGGATACTTTTGCCAAGCCTTGCGGCGGCTGTAGACAGGTCATCTCAGAATATGAAGATCTAGCCGGATCGCCCATCACGATCTTACTCGACGGACCAACCTCCGTTACCGTCGTGGAAGGTGTCGACACACTGCTTCCCTTCCGGTTCAAAAAAGAGGAACTGCACAAACCATGAACATCGAGCACTTCCCATCCAGGTTGCTGGAAAATGCTGTCAACGAGTTTGCCAAATTGCCTGGCATAGGGAAGAAAACGGCCCTACGGCTCGTACTTCATCTGCTGAAAAAAGATGCAGAAGAGGTGCATCGCTTTGGAGAAGCCATCACGCAACTGAGAGACGAGGTCAAACATTGCAGCCATTGTCACAACATCTCCGATCATGAAGTGTGCAACATCTGCAGCAATCCCTCCCGCGATCACGAAGTCATCTGTGTCGTTGAGAACATACGGGATGTAATGTCGATCGAAAATACCCAGCAATACCGGGGAGTCTATCATGTCTTGGGAGGCATCATCTCCCCAATGGATGGCATTGGTCCCTCAGACCTTGAGATTGATTCCCTGCTGGAACGTGTGGCAACCGGACAGGTCCGGGAGATCATCTTCGCCCTGAGCACCACCATGGAAGGGGACAGCACCAATTTTTACCTCTTCAAAAAACTGAAAAACAGTGAGGTCCGCATCACGACCCTCGCCAGGGGTGTTTCTGTCGGAGATGAACTGGAATTCACCGATGAGCTGACCCTGGGACGTTCGATCGTCAACAGGTTATTGTACGAACAGAGTATTTCTTGATTTTGGCTGGTCATGCCAAGTTAACCCATCTTCAACCCATGAAACCCTTTCTGAAAAATGATTTGATCCAGCTCCGGGCACTCGAACCGGACGACATCGATCGGTTGTACGAATGGGAGAATGATGAAGAAAACTGGACCATCAGCCACACCATCACCCCCTTCTCCAGACATCTTCTCGAATTGTACATCGCTTCGGCAGACAAAGACCTCTTCGAAACCCGGCAACTACGTTTGATGATCGTCACCAACGAAGGACTTTGCGTCGGGGCCATTGACCTCTTTGATTTCGACCCCTATCATGGACGGGCAGGCATTGGAATTCTGGTTCATCGGATGGAAGACCGCGCCAAGGGATATGCAACGGCTGCCCTCACCCTGATGATCCGTTATTGTTTTGAGAAGCTCAACCTGCATCAGTTGTATGCCAACATACTGACAGATCATACCATCAGCCTCAGGCTTTTTCAGCAAGCCGGCTTTGTCATGACCGGGACGAAGAAATCATGGATCCGGGAGGGTGCGGTATGGAAAGATGAGCACCTCCTGCAGCTCGTCGCCAACCCTGACTGAACGGGTCCCATCATCGGGCAATATCCCTGTAGTCGGGAATCTCTTTTAAAAATTCATACCCCAACGGTTCTCTTGTGATAAGACAGCCATAGTGTACCATTCCGTTGGTCACGATCAGGTATTCACTTTGAAAGGTGTAGTTGTACCGGGCAATCTGATCGAATGTTGCGGGAAGGATGGCTACCGAAGGGGCCTTGCATTCCACGACCAGCAACGGCTTTCCTCCATCCGAAAAAACAACGGCATCTGCCCTGAAATGCTTCCTGTTGATCTTGAGAGAATATGCGACGGCGATGCGGGAGGCAGGAAAGTGCTTCTCTTCCGTCAGGTAACGAAGAAAATGCTGCCTTACCCACTCCTCAGGTGTCAGTTTCACCCACTTACGCCGCAAGACATCGAAGATGAGCGAATGACCCGCTCCTCCTTCAATTTTGAATTCGTAAGAGGGAAGATTCAATTGCATGGGGAGTCAAAATTTGTGATAAATCTAATTTTTTATTTCCATATCCTCTTACGCAAACCAAAAAGCAGATAACTTTGCGGAAAAGTGCCCATGAAGACGAAGGAAGAAATTGTTCATGACTGGTTACCCCGCTACACTGGACGCGCGCTGGACCAATTTACCAAACACATCCTGCTCACCAATTTCCAAGGCTATGTAGACATCTTTGCCGAAAAATTTGGAGTCCCGGTAATCGGCGAAGGCCGGTCGATGCCCAATGCAAGTGCCAATGGCATCACCATCATCAACTTTGGTATGGGTAGCCCAAATGCCGCCACCATCATGGATCTGCTCAGTGCCATCATGCCCGATGCCGTCTTGTTTCTTGGCAAGTGCGGCGGTCTCAAGCGCAAGAGTGAACTGGGAAGTTTGATCCTGCCGATCGCGGCGATCCGCAGTGATGGTACTTCCAATGATTACCTTCCCCCGGAAGTACCTGCCCTTCCAGCCTTCAGCCTGCAAAGGGCAGTCTCCTCCACCATCCGTGACATGGGTCTCGATTATTGGACCGGCACCGTCTTTACCACCAACAAAAGGGTCTGGGAATACGATGAACGCTTCAAGAAATACCTGACCAAGACCCGGGCAATGGCCATCGACATGGAAACGGCCACCATCTTCACCGTAGGTTTCTGTAATTCCATCCCCAGCGGAGCCTTGTTGCTGGTTTCTGATCAGCCCATGATCTCCACAGGCGTCAAGACTCAGGAAAGCGACAAACAGGTGACACGGCTCTTCGTCAACACCCACCTGGATGTGGGCATCAATGCGTTGATGGAGATCATCAACGATGGCCGGTCTGTCAAACACCTGAAATTCTGATGGAATGGATTTTCAGAAGATCTTGGCTGACCTAAAGGAAAAGAAATACGCAACCGTCTATTTTTTAGAGGGTGAAGAGCCCTATTACATCGACCTCATCAGTGACTATATCCTGGATCATGTCCTTTCCGAAAGCGAAAAGGCCTTCAATCAAACCTTGCTGTATGGCAAGGACATCAACCTGGATGCCTTGCTGACGGCTGCCAGACGTTATCCCATGATGGCCGAGAAACAGGTGGTGGTGGTCAGGGAGGCACAAAACATCCGGGAGATCGAAGATCTGGTCTCTTATGTCGAAAAACCTGCCCCGACTACCATTTTGGTGCTTTGCTACAAATACAAATACCTGGACAAGCGGAAAAAATTGTACAAAGCAGTTCAGAAACAAGGTGTTTACCTTGAATCGAAGCCCTTGTATGAAAACCAGATACCCAACTGGATTGTTGCCTATCTGAAGACGCTCGGTCTGGGCATTGAACCCAAGGCAGCCCAGATGATCGCAGACCATGTAGGCAACAACCTGCAAAGGATCGTCAATGAATTGGAGAAGGTGGTCTTTTCTGCAGTTCCCGGCACCAGCATTACGGTGGATGCAGTTGAAAAAAACATTGGGATCAGCAAGGAATACAACCCCTTCGAATTTCAGAAAGCCATTGGTGCAAAGGATTTGCTGAAAGCCAACCGGATTGCCAATTATTTCGTCGAAAATGACAAGGCTGGACCCATGCCCATGGTGGTGTCGGTTCTGGCCGGTTACTTCAGGAAAATACTTACCTACCATGCCCTGTCAAACAAGGGCAACAACCAAGACATCGCCCAACAACTGGGCATCTCACCCTTCTTCGTGCAGGATTATGTCACTGCCGGAAGAAACTATCCGCTTCAGAAAGCCGTTTTGGCCATCTCTTTGCTTCGGGAATACGACCTGCGGTCGAAAGGTGGCAGAGGCGGATCGGTCGATACCGGAGATCTGTTGAGGGAGATGACCTACAAAATTTTACACCTCTGAACCATGGCTTCAATCACCATCATGCTTGTCATCATCATCTCTCTTACTTCGGTGATGGCATTTTCCAACAGGGATATCATCCGGCAGTTCCAGTTCAATGCCTTCCAGATCGTACACAAAAAGCAATATCACAGATTGTTGACCCATGCACTGGTCCACGCCAACTGGGAACATCTGTTGGTCAACATGATTGTGCTTTGGTCGTTTGGAACGGCGGTGGAGCACTATTTTCACAGCTATTTCGGCAACAATGCCACTTTTCTCTACCTGGGGCTTTTTGTTTTTTCAGTGGTTTTCTCCAGTTCCTGGTCCCTGATCCGTCAGCGCAACAATGTTTATTACAATGCCGTGGGTGCTTCGGGTGCCGTATCTGCCGTGCTATTTTCAGCTATTTTCTTCAATCCTTGGGAAAACATCTACTTCTTCGGCGTTTTGCCCATTCCCGGCATCATCTTCGGAGTGCTGTACCTCTATTATTCCTTTTACATGAGTCGTAAGAAGATGGACAACATCGGTCATGATGCCCATTTTCTCGGGGCAGTCATTGGATTCTGCGCTCCAATGGTGATCAATCCCTCTCTCTTTTATGATTTCATCAACCTGCTCTTCTCTCCGACAAACCGTTGAGAAGGTCTGGCGAAAAATAAAGGCAAGTAACACATCCGAGACATGAAAGGAGGCTATTTCTTACGCAACGGACAATTTTGTAAGGAAGAGGAGGCCGTCTTTACCCTATCTGATCTTTCTCACCGGGCCAATGGTATCGCAGTTTCCTTCCGCGCGGAGCACAACGAACCGCTGTTCGCTGAGTCAATTTGCCAATTTCTGCTCACCAGAGAACCATGCATCCGGATGGAGCTATACAAACTGATTGATCCAGAGGCCAGCTTCCTTCGCAAAAATGTCTCACGACTGCTCAACAAGAACAAACTGTACCTGGCTGCTGCCGTTACCTTGCAGCTTTTCTCCACCCCTCAGGGTTTGCAATGGGCGCTTTCCGCAAGGGAAACGACCCGGGGTTTTTTCCCATCCCGACCTGCCACCCTATTGCTTGGATGGGAGGAAACCGATGCAAAAGAGGAGCAGGAAAAGGAATCCACGCTCTCCTTCTCCCTGGCAGAGAGGGAATCACCGCAGAAAAATCCGCCTGCAATCAGTCAGGAATGGTTCAAACGTACCCCGGGTGGGAAGGTGGATCTGATCCCGGATGGAATCATTGGCTACATCCTTGGGGAAGAGGTGCGTTTGCAAGAGAGGGAAGAATGTGATTCGAATACACCGCTCACCGACATCCTGATCCATTGCATCCGGGAGGCCGGATTTGCCATCACCCCGGTACGAACCATTTATCCTGCGGATCTTTACCTGGCAGAAGAGTTGTTTGTTTTTGATGCTGTGGAGGGATTCACCAAAATCCTGGGATTCGAAAAACATCGCTACTTCAGTTCCAAGACACAGATGATTGCCCAAATACTGTCGGAAAAGGCGGAGGCAGACCGCAAAAGGAGGGAATAAAAACCGATAGGAATCCGGCCGAAGGCTTTCAGTTCAACTCCGGACTTTCCGGAAAATTCTGCCAAAGGATCGCATTGCCACCGATCGTTTTGACGATATCATGCCAGAAATTCGCATCACTGGCCAGGATGGTCTCAACGGTCGGTTCTGCCACAACCCAGGAATGGTCTGCAATCTCTGCAGCCAACTGACCTGCCGCCCAACCCGAGTATCCCAAAAAGAAACGGACATCCTCTTCCTTGATGATGCCGGCGTAGATCAGTGCGGTGAGGTGATCAAAACTGCCACTCCAGTACAAATTACCGAGAACAGGAAGGCTTTCCGGGATCTTGTCACCTGCCGTATGCAGAAAAAAGAGTTTATCCTTGCTCACCGGCCCGCCCAAAAAGACGTTGGCTTCGATCGACGGAAATCCCTTGACAAGATCGTTCACCGTAAAATGGGTAGGTTTGTTAAGGATGAATCCGACATCCCCGTCGTTGTTGCATTGGACCAGCAAGACGGTCGACCGGCTGAAGACATCCCCCGGAAGAAAAGGTTCCGCGATCAGGACACGTCCCCTGAGCGGTTGTAGCTTGTTTTCAATCCTGAACAGGTCAAAATCCAGAAGCATGATCGGTCGTATTGATTCTAAAACGGATTAAACTACGGCAACTCCTAGGCCAATTTACTTTTCAATGATAAGAAAAATATCTTCATTTTTCTTTTTCATCAAAAATTCTTCGCGTGCAAATTTCTCCAGATTTTTCGCGTTGGATTTCATTTCCTGAAGATGGAGACTGTCTCTCCTGATCTTGTCCTTGAAATAGGCCTTTTCAACTCTGTACTCCTTGATTTTGTTCACGTTCTTTCGAAGGAAAAAGAGATTGTTGTCATCAATGAAGATGATCCAGACGCAGAAAAACATGAAAGCAATCAAATATTTGTTTGACAGCCTCTTCAGCAATTTTTTGGGAATAATCTGTTTCATCGTGGCAACGGCGAATCCTTGCAAAATTAGAAAATCGGCAGCCATTTGAAACAAAATGGATCAAATTGACTGCAATAAATTTCGTCGGTCGACAATCCTGGAACCTTGAGGGTTTAATCGTTGATGCACCTTCGGTTTCCTTCGAAAAAAATCCCCGTTATCACGTAGATAGCGGGGATAGAAAAAAAAACTCAGAAAATATCAATCTTCCAGGAAGTTCGGATACATGAAGTCCGTGGCAGGAACGAAAGTCTCCTTGACAGTGCGAATGGAAACCCACCGCAACATGTTGAAAACAGATCCGGCCTTGTCATTGGTGCCGGAACCACGGGCGCCACCGAATGGTTGCTGACCAACCACTGCTCCCGTTGGTTTGTCGTTGATGTAGAAATTACCTGCCGCGTTGACCAATCTGCGGGTCATCTTTTCAATTGCATATCGGTCGCCGGAAAAGATGGCTCCTGTGAGGGCATAAGCGGATGTGGAATCCACCAAATCGAGTGTCTCATCCAATTTGTCGTCCTCGTACACGTAGAGGGTAACCACTGGTCCAAAGAGTTCCTCCTCCATGGTGATGTAATGTGGATCGGTGGTACGGATCAGTGTGGGCTCAATAAAATAACCCACAGATTTATCGCAATGACCGCCATAGACGATTTCTGCAGCTGCATCCAGGCGTGCACGGTCAATGAATCCTTTGAGTTTATCGAAGGAGGCCTCATCGATCACCGCATTGATGAAATTGGTAAAATCTTCCGAAGGACCCATCTTCATCCGTTTCAGCTGAGACTGGCATTTGGCAAAGACCTCGGGCCACAGGGAAGCTGGCAGATAAACACGTGAGGCAGCAGAGCATTTCTGACCCTGGTATTCAAAAGCACCCCTGACAATCGCAGTAGCCACAGCGGTTGGATCGGCAGTCGGATCGGCAAAGATGAAATCTTTTCCTCCTGTTTCGCCGACGATTCGGGGATAGGATTTATAACGGGAAATGTTGGCACCAATCGTTTTCCAGATGTCCTGAAAGACACCGGTCGATCCGGTAAAGTGTATGCCTGCAAAATCGGGATGGGCAAAGATCACATCTCCGGCTGCGGGACCGGAAACGAAGACCAGGTTGATGACACCGGCAGGCAATCCGGCTGCCATCAGTACTTCCATGATGACACTGGCCGAATAAACGGCGGTCTTGGCCGGTTTCCAGACGGCCACATTTCCAAACATGGCAGGCGCTACAGGCAGATTACCGGCAATGGAGGTAAAGTTGAAGGGTGTCAAGGCAAATACGAAGCCTTCCAAGGGTCTGAATTCGTTGTAATTCCACATTCCCGGATTGGATTCCGGTTGCATGGCATAGATCTCCGTCATGCATCTGACACCAAAACGGTAAAAATCGGCCAACTCGCAGGCAGCATCGATTTCGGCCTGGTAGGCATTCTTGGATTGTCCCAGCATGGTGGCGGCATTCATCTTCGCACGGAAGGGGCCGGCCAAAAGATCGGCAGCTTTCAGAAAGATGGAGGCACGGTGCTGCCAGGAGAGGGAAGCCCAGGCAGACTTAGCCTGAAGTGCCGCTTCAATGGCCATTTCAACATGCTTCTTGTCTCCCTGATGATAATGGCCCAACAGGTGGGCCAGATCATGCGGCGGGCGCATCGCCACCCGTTTGTCCGAGCGGACTTCGCGACCCCCGATGATCATGGGAAGATCAACCTCCCTTGCCCTGAGTTGGGCGATCATTTGCTGCAGTTCTGCTCGTTCCGGCGATCCGGGAGCATAGCTTTTCACAGTCTCATTCCTGGCTATAGGTACGTTATAGAATCCGGTTGACATATAGTTCTTTTTTTGTATTATTGCATGACTAAAAGCGGAAAAACCGCGTTTCCCAACTTTCCTGCAAAGCTATTTGTTCTCACTTTTATATTTGCTAATAAAAGTCATTGTTGCCGGAAAGGGGGAAATTTTTAAACATCCTTCGCAACAACAGCCATAGGCCAGTTTATTATACGCCAATGAGTTTAGACAAGAACCTTAGGGGGAAATATCTCCGTTTATCTGGACAGGAGCTGTTGCTTGTCAGGCTTTTATTCTATGTAAACCTCTCCCTGTTCCTCCTTTCCCTCCTCATGGTGCTGCTGGACTTTGCCGATTATTTTCCCAACAGCTATCTGCCGCACTCCCTCTCTTTCATGGGGATTTTTGTCCTCATCGGTTTCTTCTTGATGGAAGGGAAAAAGAATTCTGCCCTGAACTCCCTGTTTTTTCTGCCCATTCCAGCCTATTTCCTGATGATCTCCTCCCGGTTTGCCATCTTTCCGCCGGAGAGTTCCTTCAACTATGAGATCTATCTCTATACCGTCGGTCTGCTGGTCCTACTCTTGCTATCCGATCATCCCATCAGAATTGGCGGCTATCTCTTGCTTACTTCAGTTGTGCTGGCCGGGCACATCGTAGCCACTGTTCAAAGTGATTTGATCTTTCGAATCAACTGGGATCATCTGAACTCTTTCCATCCCCTGATGGTCTATCTGGCCATCGGTGTCTCGGGGATACTCATCTATTTTCTGGCCAAGCGAAGATCGGATGAAAAAGAGCTGGTCATCCATTCCATGCGTGAAAGTCAGTCGCGGCTATTTCACCAATCTTTTGAAGGGATCCTTCGCATTGCCGTCGAGAGAGACGAACATGGCGAGAAGGTGGGTTATTCTGTCAATTATGTCAATCCAGCCTTTGAGGAGTTCTTTGAGGTACGCAGTTCCGAGGTGAAAGGAATGCCTGTCCATCTGCTTTTCCAGAAACTATTCCGTGGAGAGGTCGACTGGCAGTCCCTCTTCGATCCTGCCCACAGGGTAAGAAAAGAGTTCGTAGTGCCACATACCGGCAAATGGTTCCAGGTCTCCTCCCTTCCGGTGGAGCGGGATACCCTCATTTGCTTCTTTGAAAACATCACAGGCATCAAATCTGCCCTGAACGAACTTGCCATTAGCAAACACCGGTACAAACTGCTTCTGGAGACCATTCCTGACATCTTCTTCGTCATCGACAAAGAGGGAACCTACGTGGATTATGTACCGAAATCGGACAATGGAATTGACATCAAAGTCAATGAGATCATTGGAAGCACCATCTTTGAAGTGGGTTTCTCCCAGAAGATGGTAACCCAGGTAAGCAAGTCCATCGCTACCGTCCTGGCCATGGATACGATCGAAACCATTGAATACGCGCTTGAGGTGGTCGGCAAAGGCTCTTGCTTTTTCGAAATGAGAATGGTCAAGCTGAACAGTACATCCGTGATGGCCATATCCAGAGACATCTCCAAGCAGAAATTTGCTGCCCAGGCCATCGATGAAGCCAGGAAAAAAGCCGAAGAGGCCGACTTGCTGAAGGCTGCTTTCCTGCGTAACATCTCCCATGAGGTTCGCACGCCCTTGAATTCCATTGTGGGATTCTCCAATATTTTGATCAACAACGAGGTATCCCGATCCGAACGTCTGAACTTCCTCCAGATCATTGCCAGGAACTGCCAGATTCTCCAACATGTCTTCACAGATACCATCAAGCTCTCCAAGATTCAAAGCGGATCCGAGAAGGCCGAGAAACAGCTCTACAATGTCAACGGAATGATCAACGATCTCCTCACGCAGTTCCAGTATGAAAAGGTCCAACTCGAAAAAGATCACCTTCGACTCATTCCGGTAAAAGGCATGGATCACCCCAAATTCTCCTTCGTATGTGATGGCAACAAAATCAGGGACATCATGGAAAGCCTGCTCGACAATGCCGTCAAATTCACGGAAGAGGGGGAAATTGAATTCGGATACCAACTGTCGGATCCCCATACCGCCGAGTTTTTTGTTCGCGACTCGGGCATTGGCATTGCCAGAGACCAGATGGAACGCATATTCGATCGGTTTTACCAGGTCGATAGTCGTGTCAAACGCGAATATGGAGGATCAGGCATCGGCCTCTCCATTGCCAAAGATTTCGCATCCCTGCTTGATACCGAAATACAGGTTGAATCGTCCCTGGGAAAAGGGTCACGCTTTTCCTTTTCGGTCCGTTTCGACAACGCTACCAACCACTTAAGGATCGTATCCTAAGATAAATGTTTGCCTCTGTGCTCTTTTGACATTCAGCTCAAAAGGGAAGATCTTGCTTGGCAGTCTCATAAAAAACTGCCATTATTGCACCCGAATGCACGCTGAGTCCTTCATGAAAAAAATGTACCCCGTTTACCAGCCCTCGCTGAGGGGCAACGAGCTGAAATATGTCAACGATTGTCTGACTTCCGGATGGATTTCATCCAAAGGCAAGTACAATTCGGCCTTCGAAGAGGCATTTGCTGCTTACCTGGGAGTAGCCCATGCCACCACCGTCTGCAATGGGACAGTTGCCCTTCATCTGGCCTTGCTCGCGCTTGGAATTGGCCCGGGCGACCAGGTCATCGTTCCCACTTTTACCTATATCGCTTCAGTCAACGCCATCCAGTATACCGGTGCGACACCCGTATTTGTCGATTCCCTTGCGGATACCTGGCAAATGGATCCCCAGGATGTGCAAAACAAATGCAGCAAGGCGACCAAAGCGATTCTGGTCCCGCACATCTACGGACATCCTTGCGACATGAAGTCCCTTCAACAAATCTGCCGGGAAAGGAAACTCTTTCTGATCGAAGATTGCGCAGAAGCCATCGGCAGTCGCTATGAGGGATCGTTGATGGGTACCTTTGGCGACATCTCCGCCTTTAGCTTCTTTGGCAACAAAACCATTACCACAGGCGAAGGTGGCATGGTGACCTGCCATGATCCGCAGCTGATCGAAAAGGTGAAGAAGCTGAAAAACCAGGGTCTCTCCGACAAGGAATACTGGCACGATACGGTGGGTTACAACTATCGGATGACCAATATCTGTGCCGCTATCGGACTGGCACAACTTGAAAACATTGACCGTTTCATTGCCGACAAACGGTTTGTAGCCGAGACTTATCAATCGGCTTTCGCCGGATCGCCACTCGTCATCCATCCCGAAAGCCCCAACTGCTTTCATTCGTATTGGCTGGTCTCCCTGTTGTTGCCGCAGAAGGATCTGAGAGGCGATCTCCGCAAGTTTCTGAAAGCGGAAGGCATCGAAACCAGACCCCTCTTCTACCCGGTCCACACCATGCCCATTTATGATCACCTCACGACCGAAAGCTTTCCGGTTGCTACAGATATCGCGGGTAGGGGCATCAACCTGCCAAGCTATCCGGACCTCTCCCGTGAAGACATTCTCCACATTGCCAAATTGACCTTACAATTTACGAAGGACCATGAATAGGAAATCGATTCTCATTGACCTCGACCGACTCAAAAACCTGAACACCGGATTGGGACAGGTAGCCGAGTTCTTCGGTACAGAAATCGGCAGGACAGACGATGACCGTTTCCATTTTACCCTGCTGGTTCCAAAGAACTTTGTGGGAAGATTCGGAGACAATGTCGACTATGAGGTGGTTTCCCTGAAGAGAAGGTACTTCCCCTCTCTTTGCCGGAAATATGATCTTTGGTACACCATCCATCAGGATTCAGCCTATTTCCCTTCAGACAGGAAAACCCCCTATGTCCTCACCATCAATGACCTGAATTTTTTGGGAGAGAAGACAGCAGCCAAGGCAGCCAAAAGATTGCGCATCCTTCAGAAAAAGGTTGACCGGGCATCGGTCATCACCGTCATCTCCAAATTCACCGAAGGGGTGGTGAGAGAACATCTGAACGTGGGAGCTAAACCAGTTCAGGTGATTTATTGTGGTGTAAAGGTCAAGACTTTTGAAGGCGCGAACCAGCCGGCATTTGCCCCGGAAGGGGATCTGCTCTTCTCTGTAGGAGTAGTCCAGATGAAGAAGAATTACCATGTACTGATCGATTTCATGAAACGCCTTCCGGAAAACTACAAGCTGATCATCGCAGGAAATAAATCCGGACCCTATGCTCCTTCACTGCAGCAGAAAATCGATGAGGCAGGACTTCACGACCGGATTCTGTTGCCTGGAATCATCTCGGAGGAGGACAAATATTGGATGTACACCCATTGTAAGGCTGTGCTCTTCCCTTCCAAATTTGAAGGCATGGGATTTCCACCCGTGGAAGCCATGCGGTTTGGGAAACCGGTTTTTGCCTCAACCTATTCCAGCATTCCGGAAGTCAGTGAACACTACGCCTACTACTGGAAATCTTTTGACCCGGACGAGATGGCCGAATTTTTCCTGACCCATCTGAAAATGTACGAAGCAGATACGACCCTGCCGGAACAACTGAGGCAGCATTCCATGAAATACACCTGGGAAAATAACCTCCGCCTCTACCTGGAACTTTTTGGAAACATGCTGGGGGTATGACAGCCGCCCGATAAAAGGGAATACCTATCTTTAAAACAATCCAAACGAAATAAAACCCTATGAAAATTGCGCTGATTACCGGTATAACAGGACAGGATGGATCCTTCCTTGCTGAGTTTTTGATAGAGAAAGGGTATGAAGTGCACGGAATCGTCAGGCGATCCTCACAATTCAACCGCTCCCGCATTGAACATCTCTACATTGAGGAGATGATCCGCGACATGCAGTTGAAAAGCAAATTGACACTCCACTATGGAGACATGACCGATTCCAGCTCATTGGTGCGCATCATCCAAAAGGTAAAACCCGAAGAGATCTACAACCTTGCCGCCCAATCCCATGTGAAGGTCTCATTCGACATTCCGGAATATACTGCCGAGACAGATGCCATCGGAACGCTGCGGATACTCGAAGCGGTACGCATCCTCGAGATGGAACACAAAGTACGGATTTACCAGGCTTCTACCTCTGAATTGTTCGGCCTTGTACAGGAGACTCCACAGACCGAAAATACACCCTTCTATCCCCGCTCCCCCTATGGCATCGCGAAACAGTTTGCCTTTTGGATGACGAAAAACTACCGGGAAGCCTATGGCATGTTTGCCGTCAACGGCATCCTTTTCAACCATGAGAGCGAGAGAAGAGGGGAAAATTTCGTCACAAGAAAAATCACCCTGGCAGCTACACGTATCGCTACCGGCAGACAACAGAAACTCTATTTGGGCAACCTGAATGCCCTCCGCGACTGGGGTTATGCGAAAGACTATGCCGAATGCATGTGGCTGATGCTGCAACATCCAACGCCAGAAGATTTCATCATTGCCACAGGAGAGATGCACACCGTCAGGGAGTTTTGTACCCTTGCCTTCCAGGAAGCCGGCATTGAAATAGAATGGTTGGGAAGCGGTGCAGAGGAAAAAGGACGGTGCCGTAAGACAGGCAAGATCATCGTAGAGGTCGATCCCTCCTACTATCGTCCGACAGAGGTAGACCTTCTTTGTGGCGATCCGTCGAAAGCAAGGAAATTACTGGGCTGGAACCCCAACAAAACCTCTTTCAGCGAGTTGATCCGGAAAATGGTACAAGAAGATTTTGAATACATTGGCAAAGTACGGCCGATCTGATCCATAGCCCGGTAGGACTTCAATTGCTGTCGGGCACACTTCGCCAGCTTTTGGGTGGCGATCCGATTTTAACAACGGAGAAGGATCGTTGTTCAAAATGAGAGAAAATGGCTAAGTTTGAAGGGGAGAACCAAACGGACAACAGACCAATCAAAACAGAGACATCAAGATGATTATAGGCTTCGAAGCCAAACGATTGTTCCAGAATAAGTCGGGACTTGGGAATTACAGCAGAAACACAGTCAACCATCTGGCAAAGTATTATCCGGAGCACCAGTATCTGCTTTATGCCCCTCGCCTCTCGGATCTCTACACCCTACCGGACCATGTGATGGCCAAAGTGCCACGTTCAGCATTCTACAAACGGTTTCGGGTGATCTGGCGATTGTACGGGCAGAAGAATCAGGTAAATCACGACCATCTGCAGATCTTTCACGGCCTGAGTCACATCCTGCCGTTTGGCCTTCGCAAGCAGGGCATGGCCAAAGTCGTCACCATCCACGACCTGATCTTCCTGCGATTCCCTCAGTTCTATGCCAGACTGGATCGGATGTTCTATCGTTTCCAGACGGTAACATCCTGTAATAGAGCCACAAAGATACTGGCCATCAGTCACCAGACCAAAGCGGACCTTGTCAATCTTTTGAAGATCGATGAACGGAAGATCGTGGTCATCCATCAATCCTGCGACAATCGCTTTTACGTTCCGGCCGATCCAGCCTTGCTTCAGGCGGTGAAGGAAAAATACAACCTGCCCGACCAGTTCCTCCTGTGTGTGGGGACGATTGAATCGCGCAAGAACCAGCTGGAGATTTTAAGGGCAGTGGTGTCGGAACAGTTGGATATACCCATCGTCATCCTTGGCAAAGCGACCGAATACAAACGCAAGCTGGACGACTATATCCTCGAGCACGACCTGAGAAAACAATTGATCTTCCTGCATCATACCGATTTTGACGAACTCCATTCCATTTACCAGTTGGCAACGATCATGGTCTATCCCTCCCTTTTCGAAGGATTTGGATTACCGGTGCTGGAGGCGCAGGCATCCGGATGTCCGGTGATCACCTCCAACCTCAGCAGCATGCCGGAGGCAGGAGGCGAGGGTGCCGTCTACATTGATCCCACGCAATGTTGTGAATTGGGAAAAGCCATCAGGCACCTGCTCGAAGATGAGCCCTTCAGGAATGAGATCATCGGCAAAGGAAGAGCGAATGCTGCCCTTTTCCGCGACCAGGTGGTGGCTGAAAAACTCATGCAGCTCTATCTCTCCCTGGTGGAAGAGCTCGGGGGTGAAAAATAATAACGCTTAGTTTGAATAGGCAGCATTGGTCCGGCCCATTTCGGGAGAGGAGTTGACGGAACGCTCACTCATCCAGTTTCCCGTACGGCAAACCCGAAGATAGTAAGCGGCTACCCTGCCGTAGGTATCGGTACTCACCTTCAATTTCGGAACGAAGAAGAACACCACACCGAGTAAAGCCGGCAACAGTCCAATGACCAGGTTGTTCAGAATCAGAAAGCCATGCATGGAGAATGCATTGAATCCCTGTTCATGTTTGGATAGATAGAGGTGCCGGGAGATGTGCACTTCCGTTTTGG
>JAJTBP010000039.1 GCA_021286825.1 Marinilabiliales bacterium
ACTGTCAACGGTGAAGTGGTAAACATCCCTTCCTATACGGTTCGTCCCGGTGAAGCCATTGGCGTTCGTGAGAAATCCAAATCCCTGGAGGCCATCACCAATTCACTTTCTGCACGTCGTCACAACAATTTCTCCTGGTTGGAGTGGAACAATGATTCCAAATCAGGAAAATTGCTTAACGTTCCGGAAAGAGAAGAGATCCCGGAAAACATTAAGGAGCAGTTAATCGTCGAATTGTATTCGAAATAATTAATTTAAGGTTTATGGCAATTTTAGCTTTCCAGAAGCCGGATAAGGTGATTATGATTGAGTCGGACGACAAAATCGGCAAGTTCGAATTTCGTCCGCTGGAACCCGGTTACGGTATTACGATCGGGAACGCATTACGCAGAATCCTGTTGTCTTCCTTGGAGGGGTATGCTATCACGACCATCAAGATTGAAGGAGTAGAACATGAGTTCTCAACCATTCCTGGTGTGATAGAAGATGTTACGGAAATGATCCTTAACCTGAAACAGATTCGTTTCAAAAAGGTAGTGGATGATTTCGACAGCGAGAAAGTAACTGTAACCATTTTTGGCCAGAACAAATTCAAAGCTGGTGACATCAACAACTTCATTACAGGCTTCCGGGTTTTGAATACGGATTTGGTTATCTGCAACATGGAGACTGACGTGAAACTTCAGATCGAAATGACGATCGAAAAGGGCCGCGGTTATGTCCCGGGTGTAGAAAACAAGCCTGCCGACGAAGAGTTTGGTGTAATTCCCATTGACTCCATTTTTACTCCCATCAAGAATGTAAAATATGCTGTCGAGAATTACCGTGTGGAGCAGAAGACCGACTACGAAAAGTTGGTGATCGATATCCATACAGATGGCTCTATTCATCCCAAAGATGCGTTGAAGGAAGCAGCTAAAATTCTGATTTACCATTTTATGCTCTTCTCCGACGAGAAGATCACACTTGATTCTGACGAGAAATTTGCCAATGAAGAGTTTGACGAAGAAATTCTTCACATGCGCCAGTTGCTCAAGAACAAGCTTGTCGATCTCGACCTTTCGGTTCGGGCACTTAACTGTCTGAAGGCTGCCGATGTCGAAACGTTGGGAGAGCTTGTCACTTACAATAGAAATGACCTGCTGAAATTCAGAAATTTTGGTAAAAAATCCCTCACCGAACTGGATGACCTGCTGGTCAACCTCAACCTGAGTTTCGGTATGGATATCAGTAAGTATAAATTAGACAAGGAATAATTGAAATGAGACATAGAAAAGGGTTTAATCATTTAGGTAGAACCAGCTCACACAGGAAAGCGATGCTTTCCAATATGGCGAATTCTCTTTTGCTTCACAAGCGCATTACGACCACCCTCGCCAAAGCCAAAGAGCTTCGGGTGTATGTAGAGCCGCTGATTACCCGGGCCAAAGAGGATAGCACCCACAACCGTCGCGAAGTATTCAGTTTGTTGAAGAGCAAGACCGTGGTTACGGAATTGTTTCGCGACATCATTGTAAAGATTGGCGATCGTCCGGGAGGATACACCAGAATCCTGAAAACCGGAAACCGAATCGGTGACAATGCAGAAATGTGCATCATCGAGCTGGTGGATTACAATGAGAACATGCTCTCTACTCCGAAGGCAGATACGTCCAAAAAACGTCGTACCAGAAGAACCAAAAAAGCAGAGGCTCCTGCAAAGGAAACCAAGAAATCTGCTCCGGTTGCTTCGGAAGAGACTGCTTCCTAAGGGTATTTCGATCCAATATCATAAAAGCCATCCAATTCGGGTGGCTTTTGTTTTTTCAGATTTTCTGTAAATTCAATTTAAATTTCATCCGCGGGTAGATAAATATATAAATTGATTCATTTTTTCTGTAATTTTCAGCTAATTCTAACGTATAGTTTCGGTGAATCGACCAATGGAACAGTGGCTCAGAATATTGGATAACTAACATATTTGATTCCTTATGGATTACATCAAGCAAAAACTTTTGAAGAAAGGCGAAGAGGAACGGCAGGTCGTAAAGCGCCTCATCAGTGAATTTGGTAACGTTATTTTGGAGAATGTCAACATTGATCAGGTTCTGACCGGGATGAAAGGCATAACCGGACTACTGACAGTGACCTCCAAATTGGATCCCAATACCGGGATCACCTACAGGGGATACACGATTCCAGAAATTCAACAAAAGCTTCCGAAAGTTCGTCCCGAAGGAGAACCACTGTCTGAAGGTCTGTTTTATCTCTTTCTTCTCAACGAAATTCCCACCAAAGAGGAGGTGGACGCCTTAAGCCGTGAATGGGTCACTCGTAGTACACTCCCGGATCACGTTTTTACCATTCTTGATGCCATGCCTTTGACCAGTAAGCCAATGACACAGTTCAGCACCGCTATTCTGGCCATGGCAACTGAATCAAAATTTCAAAAAGCCCACCGCGAAGGACTTCACAAGAATGACTACTGGGATACCACTTTCGAGGATGTCATGAATTTGATTGCGGCTCTTCCGGTCATTGCTGCCTATATCTACAGGAGAAATTACAAGGACGGGAAATTTATTCCGCCGGATCCTAACCTTGATTGGGCCGCTAACTTTGCCCATATGATGGGTTATGACAGCGACGAGGTTTATCGATTGTTCCGGATGTACATGATGATCCATGCGGATCACGAAGGAGGAAATGTCTCTGCCCATGCGACGCACCTGGTCGGATCGGCGCTTAGTAACCCGTTCTATTCTTACGCTGCGGGTATGCTTGGCTTGGCAGGTCCCTTGCACGGATACGCCAATCAGGAGGTGATGAATTGGATCTTTGAGATGCAGGAAGAGATCGGCACCAGCGAAACCAAAGAAGAGGAAAGAGCCAAAATTGAGGCCTATGTCAGGAAGACCATCGCATCCGGTCAGGTAATTCCCGGATACGGACATGCCGTACTTCGCGTAACTGACCCGAGGTTCCTGGCCCAACAATTGTTTGCCAAGAAATACATTGAAAATGATCCACTCATCGATACGGTCAATTACCTCTATGAGATTGTGCCTCCGATTTTGAAATCACTCGGCAAGGTGAAGAATCCATGGCCCAATGTAGATGCGTTCTCCGGTTCTTTGTTGCACCACTATGGCATCGATGAACATTTCTTCTATACCGTCATGTTTGGCGTCAGTCGCTCGCTTGGTGTGCTGGCACAACTCGTTTGGGACAGGATGTACAACCTTCCGCTTGAACGACCCTCATCTGAGACACTCGAATTTTTCAAACAAAAGGCGGGGATCTGATGCAATAATTTCAGAACTTTGCATGTAAGGAATCACGGAGATTCCCCGATATGAAATCGTATCATTCCGGGAAATTCCGTGATTTTTATTTTATCCTGATTAATCAAACCGTTATGGCATTCAATGGATTGAAGGAGTATGTTGCCCATCTGGAGGAACAAGGAGAATTGGTACGCATCCGGCACCAGGTAAGCCCCGACCAGGAGATGACAGAGATCACGGATCGGGTTTCGAAAAGTCCAGGCGGGGGGAAGGCACTGCTTTTTGAAAACAATGGCACCTCCTTCCCCGTGTTGATCAATTCTTTCGGATCGGAACGCAGAATCAATCTGGCTTTGGGACATCAGTCGCTGGATGAGATTAGCCGGGAGATTGAGGAGCTATTCAAGGATCTGACCGGTCCAGCTGCAGGCTTGCTGGACAAGGTAAAGAAAATTCCGACACTATCCCGGATTGCCTCGTGGATGCCCAAGCGAAAGGGCGGGAGGGGTGCTTGCCAGGAGGTGGTCATGCCAATTCCGGATGTGAACAATTTGCCTGTCTTGAAATGCTGGCCAGCCGATGGAGGGCCCTTCGTTACTTTGCCTTGTGTCGTGACGAGGGATCCTGAGACGGGGATTCGAAATGTCGGCATGTATCGGATGCAGGTCTTTGATGGCCAGACCACAGGTATGCATTGGCACAAACACAAAACGGGCGCAAGACATTACGAACTGTACAAAAAGATGGGGAAAAGGATGCCGGTGGCAGTTGTTCTGGGTGGCGATCCGGCATATACCTATGCTGCTACGGCCCCGCTCCCGGATCAGATCGATGAATACATGCTGGCAGGCTTCCTTCGGAAAAAGAAGGTCACCCTCGTGAAATGCCTCACACATGACCTTGAAGTTCCTGAAGATGCTGATTTTATCATCGAGGGATTTGTCGATCCGACAGAGCCACTGGTCTGGGAAGGTCCGTTTGGAGACCACACCGGCTTTTATTCGTTGGCTGACTGGTATCCCAAATTTCACATAACCTGCATCACCCATCGGAGAGAGGCCATCTATCCGGCCACCATCGTGGGGATTCCACCCCAAGAGGATGCCTACATCGGTTTGGCCACTGAAAAGATTTTCCTCGCTCCCATGCGACTGACGATGATTCCTGAATTGAAGGATCTCTATCTTCCACCGGCAGGTGTAGCCCACAACCTGACCTTGGCCGGTATCGAAAAACGATTTGCCGGTCAGGCACAAAAGACCATGCATGCGATGTGGGGGGCAGGACAGATGATGTTTAACAAAATCATGGTCGTGACAGATGCCTCCAATCCTTGGCAACCAGACCTTGAGGCATTTGTCAAAAGGACAAGTGAACGAATCGATGTTTGTCAGGACCTTATCTTCTCCAATGGACCCATGGACGTGCTCGATCATTCGTCCGCTGCATTTGCCTTTGGATCCAAGATGGGGTTGGATGCCACATCCCGGTTTCCGGAGGAGAGTGAAGGGCGGTGGACTGGCCCTGAGCTGGTCATGGCGGGTACAGATCTTACCGGAGCTCTGCAGGCGGTTTCGTATGTCAAAGGCATCCAAACGGCACTTTTGGACAAGGGTATTTCGGTGTTGATACTTGCCATTGAAAAAGGCGATGGTTTTGAATTCGCCAAATGGTGCAACGAATTGAGGACAATCCCTTCGGTGCGGAGGGTTAAAATCGTGGTAGCCGTTGATGCCGGATTGCCCCTGGCCGATCTGGATTCCATCGTATGGTATGTCACCGGTAACATGGACCCCAAAAGGGATTGCCGTCAGGTGCTCGCTTCGGATCAGCAGGAGGCAAATCAAATTTTTATGGATGGAACGGCTAAGTCTCAGCGGTTTGATGGATTTAAACGGGATTGGCCCAATCCTGTAGTCTCGTCAGCGGCAGTGATTGAACGAATCGACGCCCTATGGGAAACCTTGCAATTGGGTCCGTGGTTGCCCTCTCCTTCAAGAAGTTATCTTCCATTGAAAAAAGGAGACGGAGCCATTGCCGAATGATTGAAAGTTCTTTGGGGTTTCCTGTTTTTCTGCTAACTTTAACTGGCTAACCAAACACTTTCACTTCATTGTTTTACCTAAAAATATTGGCTTTATGAACTCAATCAAAGGGTCTCGGACCGAACAAAACTTATTGAAGGCATTCGCCGGAGAATCCCAGGCGAGAATGCGCTATGACTATTTTGCCAAGCAGGCAAAAAAGGAGGGATTGGAGCAGATCGCTGCCATTTTTGAAGAAACTTCGCTGAACGAAAAGGAGCATGCCAAAAGATTTTTCAAATTTCTGGAAGGTGGCATGGTGGAGATCACCGCAAGCTATCCGGCCGGCGTGATCGGTACTACTTTGGAAAACCTGAAAGCCGCTGCCGATGGCGAAAACGAAGAATGGACCGAACTCTATCCTGAATTTGCGAAGATCGCCGATGAAGAGGGATTCAAAGAGGTGGCTGTTGCCTTTCGGTTGATTGCCAAAGTGGAGAAGGCACATGAGGAAAGATACCGGACATTGTATGACAACATCGAAGCAGGAAGGGTATTCAAACGTGGAGATAAGGTGATCTGGAAATGCCGCAATTGCGGATACCTGCATGAAGCAGCCAGTGCTCCCCAGACCTGTCCTGCCTGCCTGCATCCGCAGTCCTATTTTGAATTGCAGGAGAAAAATTACTAAAGATGGATACGCTTCACCGGCTGATATCCCAATTGCCCAAGGCGGAACTGCACCTACACATCGAAGGAACCTTCGAACCTGAATTGATGTTTGCCATTGCCCAAAGGAATGGTGTGACACTGAACTATGGCAGCGTGGAAGAGCTTCGGGCTGCATACAATTTTGGAAACCTGCAAGATTTCCTGAATCTATATTATGCCGGCACCTCGGTTCTGCTGTTCGAACAGGATTTCTATGACCTGACCTGGGCCTATCTGAACAAGGCCAAGGAGAACAACATTGTCCACACCGAAGTCATGTTCGATCCGCAAGCACATACCGAAAGGGGTGTCCCATTTGCTGCAGTGATTGGTGGCATCTACCGAGCCTTGTGCGACGGATTTGAGAAATTGGGCATCTCCTTCCGGTTAATACTCTCTTTTCTTCGGCATCTCGGTGCTGAAAAGGGATTTCGTACCCTGGAGGAGGCCATCCCCTACAAAGGTTGGATCACTGCCGTTGGGCTCGACTCAACCGAGCGGGATTATCCCCCTGAGTTGTTTACCGAATTGTTTGACGCGGCCAGGGAAATGGGATTCGTTACCGTTGCCCATGCCGGAGAAGAAGGTCCTCCTGAGTACATTTGGGGAGCTTTGGATCTCTTGAAAGCTGCGCGCATTGACCACGGAAACAGCGCCATGGAAGATCCGGACCTATTGGATGTGCTGCGGATTTATGAAATTCCACTTACCACCTGTCCGCTTTCCAATCTGAAATTGCACGTGATCCAGCGCATGGAGGATCATCCGGTGCGGAGGATGCTGGATGCCGGTGTGCGGGCGACCATCAACTCAGACGACCCTGCCTATTTCGGTGGTTACCTGAATGACAATTTCATCGCAGTGGCGGATGCTCTTTCCCTTACATCGGATGAAATTATCCAGTTGGTAAACAATGCTTTTGAGGCGGCTTTTGTTACCGATGGTGAAAAGCGTAAATTTCTTCAACTGGTACGGGAGCAATCCGGCAAGTAATCAAAAATTGAAAAGAAAGCCACAAACAGGCGAAAGGTCGTGTCCGGCTTTCCGTTGTTTGTGGCTCTTTTTGTGGCTTCCCTTGTGAGGGAATGTGGGGTGTTCAGGGTTTCGGCAGACCTTCCAACTGATTTAAATTGTCTTGAATCTCCAGGTCGGATAGTTCATAATCCGACAATTGTCCCCTCATGTATTTGTCATATCCCAATAGGTCCATCATCCCATGACCTGAAAGATTGAAGATAATGGTCTTTTCTTTCCCCTCTTCAATGGCTTTCTTCGCTTCCCGAATGGTGGCAGCAATGGCATGCGTTGATTCCGGTGCCGGCACGATGCCTTCGGTTTTCGCGAAAAGCAATCCGGCTTCAAAACATTCGGACTGATGGATGGCAATGGGAGTCACCAATCCGCTTTTGACGGCTTGGCTCACCAGTGGTGACATGCCATGGTAGCGCAATCCCCCGGCATGGATGGGTGCCGGAATGAAATTGTGTCCCAGACTATACATGGGCAACAAAGGCGTCATTCGGGCAATATCCCCGTGGTCATACACAAAACTGCCTTTTGTGAGGGTGGGGCAGGAGTAGGGTTCCGCACCTATGATCTCAATGTCCGCTCCATTGATCTTATCTTGGATGAAGGGGAAGGAGAGTCCTGCGAAATTACTGCCGCCCCCGCAGCATCCAATGACAACATCCGGTTTCTTGATGCCCACCATGGCCAACTGTTTCTTCGCTTCGAGTCCGATGATGGTCTGGTGCAGCATGACATGGTTGAGAACCGATCCCAATCCGTAACGCGTTTTTCCAGACGGATCGGTTACCGCAGCCTCGATGGCTTCCGAGATGGCGATGCCCAGGCTGCCGGGAGTGTCCGGAAACTGTTCAAGAATGGCACGTCCGGCAGCCGTTTCCGTGCTTGGACTGGCAACACAATTGCCTCCCCAGGTATTCATCAGAATCTGACGGAATGGCTTTTGCTCGTAGGATACCTTTACCATGAATACCTTACATTCGATACCTCCGATCAGCGCGCAGGCAAATGAGAGAGCACTCCCCCACTGACCGGCTCCCGTTTCGGTCGTGATCCGCTTGATGCCAAATTGTTTGTTGTACCATGCCTGGGGAACTGCCGTGTTGGGCTTATGGCTGCCAGCAGGTGAGACACTTTCATTTTTGTAGAAAATTTTGGCAGGTGTACCGAGGGCCTTTTCCAACTCGAAGGCCCGGATCAGCGGACTGGGTCTCCAGATTTTGAGCATGTCCTGTACCTCTTCCGGAATGTTGATCCACCTTTCTGTACTCACTTCCTGTTCGATCAGGTTCATGGGGAAGACAGGCGCAAGCATGTCGGGCGAAATGGGTTTGCCATCCGGTCCGAGCGGTGGCAACATGGGGAGGTCAGCGGCCAGGTTGTACCACTGTTTGGGCATCTCTGATTCATCCAAATAGATCTTCTTTTGCATGGTCTTTTTGTTTATTGGGTTGGAAGTTGTCAAAAGGAAAGGGGACATGCTGCGTAAACAGACATATCCCCTTCTATACTTTCACTACAGGCATACCGCTCACGCATCTTCTGGGAAGTCGCGCCAAAGCCAATTGGAACCCCTGTAGTTTGTAAGTGTAATCACAACAAATGTTTTAAACGGAAATCAAAAGTAGGGATTTAATTGATAATTCAAAATTTATTTCTTGAAAATTTGATCATTGTGCCACACGAGCCGGATCACCGTGTGATGGAGCGGTTTGAATAATAATTTAATTATTTGAACATATAGGGCAATAGTTCAATTATTGTTGTTAATTTTAAGGTGTGGTCGTGTCGGAATAACCTGACTTTTTGTTACCTACCATGTCTGCCATTTTATCTACTCGTAAAGAGATTTCCAAGGGAGTTCTCTTGCTCACCGTATTGTTGGTTGGCCTCACTTTCCTTATGGCCTGCAGCAAAGGTGGAAGTCCAATCGTTGAGACAAAGAAAAGCAGTGAGAAGTCATTGCTGAGTTTTGGTTTCTCAAAAGCTGATAATCCATCCATCCCGGATGATGTAACCGGTTCCATTTCAGGGACCAATGTCACCGTCTCCTTGCCGGAATCGGCTACCCTTAATGCCTTGAAAGCCACCTTCTCAACTTCTGCAAGGTCGGTCGTCAAGATTGGTTCGACCATTCAGGTGGACAGGCAAACGGCCAATGACTTCACCTCGCCAATCACCTTAACGGTCGTAGCAGAAGATGGTACACAGCAAAACTATACTGTGACGGTCAAACTCTCGTCCAAGGCTTTTCTCTCCTTTGGCTTTTTCAAAGGAGACAATTCCTCTCTGACGGAGGATTGTCCCGGGTTAATCAATGGGTTCAACATCAGTGTGGTGGTTTCCTCCGCGGCCGACTTGACTTCACTGAAGGCCACCTTCACTGTCACGAACAAGGCGGTTGTCAAGATCGGGGACGCAGTTCAGCAATCCAAGCAAACGGTCAACAATTTTGGATCGGTGCTGGTGTTTTCGGTGATTGCAGAAGATGGATCCAAACAGGATTATGCCGTTACCGTGGTGAAAAAAAGTTCAGAGAAGGCGATACTCACCTTTGGCTTGTACAAATCGGATAATCCTATCCTTCCTGCGAATGTGCAGGGTACGATCACTGATGGCAAGGTATCCCTTGTGGTTCCTTACCATACGGATCTGACGAGCCTTAAAGTTTATTTTACCAATTCCGCAAAATCGGTTGTGAAGGTTGGCTCAACGGAACAACAATCCGGCAAGAACATTCATGATTATTCTGCACCGGTGGTATTTACCGTTACCGCAGAGGATGGGAGTTCGGCCCAATATACCGTCACAGTCTCCTGGGCTCCCAATACAGCGAAGCAGTTGATCTCTTTTGCCTTTGTTAGGTCACTTAACCCCATTCTGCCGTATG
Organism: Marinilabiliales bacterium; assembly: GCA_021286825.1. Classification (GTDB taxonomy): domain Bacteria; phylum Bacteroidota; class Bacteroidia; order Bacteroidales; family Prolixibacteraceae; genus CAINVV01. The sequence continues at coordinate 9,918 of JAJTBP010000039.1, forward strand.
ATGTCACGGGTGTGATCGATTCGGTTAGCAGAAAGGTCGTATGCATCATGCCGGCTTCGGTCTCCAGGTCAGGATTGATCGCAACCTTTACCCTTTCGGAGCGGGCAACGGCAAAGATTGGGCAATTGGAACAGGTATCCGGAACGACGTCCAATAATTTTGGCATCTCCGTGGCATACCTGGTCACGGCCCAGGATGGGACCACATCCAGCTATGCTGTTGAGATCCGGAATGAGGTCCCGCCAGTGATCAATCAATCCAGGATAGACACCAAGGTTTTGGCGCTCAATCTTCACATATTTCCATGGAATCAACAGGTTCGTTTTCCGGGAATTGATGTGGTCCCGGTTGTTTCAACGGCTTTCCTGAGTCAGAAGCCAGTCTCATCGATGCCATTCGATGCCGGATATCTGGGAAACGATGGAAAGATTTATGTGACGCCCCCGTTTACTTCGGAACAAAAAGCCATTTTCAGGGATGCAACCGATGCAGCGGTTTATTATGTATGTCAGGCCTTTTTGAACCATTACTACGGGACCTCCCAGATGCCCATCTGGTTCAAATTTGGGATGGCAGCATTTGAAGCGGATTTGAACATCTCTGATGGTGATATCAAGTCGGCCATTCAACTTTATGGGGGGCAATTGCCCAGTTTGACATCCTTGAATGATCCGGTCAAATTTGCCGGCAATAAGGGAATCAATATTGCCTATATGTGGGGTGAATTCATGTCGATCTCCAAAAACTGGCACTATTATGACATCCTCAGCGTTAACAGCCAGACGATAGCAGTTGCTCCCTATTGGTCGTTCGCCCCCTTGGACAATTTGTATGCCGTTTGGAACCGTTATGTCAATTACCGGATATTAGAGCCCACTGATTCCAAGCGTGGTCGCATGTTGCGAAAGACGGCACACTTCCGCTATTACAGTGCCCCGAAGGATTCCTTCTGTGTTGCCGGGTTTGAGGAGATTCTCTCCAAAGCTTATGCAGAGTATTCCACTGAGCTGAATATTTCTTTCCCTGAACGACTGGATATCGGTTTCAGCCCGGAATGTGAGGGAGCCGTGATCGATGGAATTCCTTGTCCAGGGAGGTATACCGGTGGTACAGGGTTCGTCTCCGGGATATCTGTTAGCAGTCCCAACACCCTTTCCGACCTAAGTCTTTGGAATCATCTGTTGCGTCATGAGTTTGCGCATTCCGTCGTGTTTCGGTTGTATCCCAATGGGTACCAACCCACTGCCTGGTTTAGTGAGGGTGCGGCTGAGTTTTTGTCCAAAGGGCCTTTTGATGCGACCTTGATTGCACAGTCAAAGTCCCAGGTACAGGAAGCCATGCGCATTGCCACCAGCTCTTTTGGTCACAGGCCCACATACGAGAATTCAAAGACCTATCCCAGCAATCCCTATTACGATTATTATGTGCTTGGCCATACCCTCCTGGATTTCATTTACAAGAAGGGAGGATACACCGCTGTCCGTGCAGTGTTAAGTGATGCCGAGAGTGGGATCCGGTCCTTGGGTTATGCGGATCATGATGCCTTCATGGATGGTTATTATGCCTATTACGACTCGGTCTGGAAATAGATTATCGGCGCACCCAACGGGGGTGATCCCATGTTGGTCTTAAAATCCAAAAGGCTGTCTCAGAGATCGAGACAGCCTTTTTTCAATTACAAAACTTCAAAAACCAACAATATACTAGACTTCATGGACTACAATAGAATGGGTAACGGGCAGACCCTGTTTGAGTGTGGCCGATACTCCGCAATACCGCTCATCAGAAAGGCCTACGGCTTTCTCCAATTTATCGAGGGGAAGCGCCTTACCGTAAAACTCATAGGTGATGTGCAGTGCCGTAAAATGCTTGGGATGTTCTTCGGTAACCTCTCCTTCCACCACGATGTTGAGGTCGACCAGTTCTACCCTCATTTTGTCGAGGATGGAGACCACGTCCATACCTGTGCATCCCGCCAGGGCCACCAATAGAAATGCCTTTGGTCGCGGACCGGAGTTGTTGCCCCCGTTGCTTTCGTCGGCATCAATTCTGACAGTATGGCCATTCAGTACAGATTCAAAGGCCATGCCCTTTTTCCAGGAGAGATTAATCGATTGTTTCATGATTCCCTAAAACAGATCCCTATGTTATTTTCTCAACAATACGCGTATTCCACCCCAGGGTTTCAGTTTGCCGCAACTTTCAATACATCTTCGATGGCACTGATGAAGGTCGCCTTGGGTAAGGCTCCCATGGCCATTTGGGGTTGAGCGTCCATCGGAATGAAAAGAAGCGACGGAATACTTTGAATGCCAAACATGCCGGCCAACTCTCGTTGTTCTTCCGTGTTGACCTTGTAAATGGTCAATTTGGTACCATATTGTGTTTGCAACTCTTCCAGAATCGGAGCTACCATGCGGCAGGGTGAGCACCAGTCGGCATAAAAATCGATGATGGCCGGAACGGAGCCTTCAAATTTCCAATCCTTGTTCTTTTCAAAGTCAAATACTTTTTCTTTAAATGTTTCGAGTGTCAAATGTTCGAGTGCCATATCCAAAATTTTAAATTGTTAGTAGCAATAATTTTTATGCAAAAATAAATAAATTTTTCCATAAAAAAATTTTTTACAAGAAATATTTGTTATTAGCACAAAATTTAAAGGGAAGTTTTTATTTTTGTGCTGATAATTAATCCTGTGGGAAGTTTTCCCATCGCCCGGGATGTAGAATTGGCTGCCGTTAATTTGTATTGTTATGGAGAAAGGAAAGGAAATTCTTGGTTTGGTTTATGAGATGAAGCAAAAATGTGCTGCGATTGACAGCAAATTAATGGATCAGCTCAACCTGTCTCAATCGGAATTGATGTTTTTTACTTCCTTGGACCGTTGTGTTGAGATCAACAGTCCGGAGCTCTCCCGTAGCATGGGTCTTTCCTTGTCCAGAATCAGCAGGGTGGTGGATAAGCTTGTGCTGGATGGGTATCTGGACCGCAACATAGATAAAACCGACCGTCGGGCCATCACCCTTTGTTTGACGGAAAAGGGACGTGCGATCCGTTCAGAGATTGAACGAAGCAGGGCTGAATGTGAGGCCCGCCTGGTCGGCATTGTTCCGGAGAGCCAGTTGTCTGTATTCAAAGAGGTTGTAGAACGGATGGTGAAGGAACTCTGAAGTACGGAATTGGCCAATCCTGCTCATTTAATCCCTTTTATTCCGCCACAATCAGCGATTGAGCGGTGATCATGCCCGATTTTCATGGTATATTGGATGGTTAATTCCTTGTCTCCCTTGTAATAATAGCTTTTCAGACTTCTGCTGTAGCCGATTTCCATCCCTAATTCTTTCATGGATTGAATGCATCGGAAGAGATGACTCGTACTGATCCCGAGACGATCGGCAAATTCTGATGGTGTTCCGGTTCTACCGTCCCTGATCAGGTGGTTCATCCTTTGCATTCGTTCCAACAGCTCAAATTGTTTCATTGCAGATGTTCAAGGATTTTTCTTGGAATGCCAGGAGGTCTCCTTCGGGCAGAAATGGCATTTGTCTCAGCCACATTTTGTAGTATTTCCCTTTGAGTTGCCACAACGATTGATGGGTCCCTGTTTCTACAATGCCTCCTTTTTCAAGCAGTGCAATGTTATCGGCCAGCACCACTGTGCTGAGACGGTGCGCGATGATGAGGATGGTTTTTCCCTCTTCTCTCAATCGTAGGATGGTCTGTTGTATAAAGTGTTCGGCTTCATTGTCGAGGGCAGAGGTTGCCTCATCGAAGAGAAGAATGTCCGGGTCCCGGTAAAGGGCACGTGCGATGGCGATCCTTTGCTTCTCTCCCCCAGAAAGATTCTGTCCGGAACCACCGATCCAGCTATTGAAACCGGAAGGAAGCCGGTCGAGGAACTCTTGCATTCCCAGTTCTCTGCAAATCTTTAGAATTCTTGACAGGTCGGGGTGATGGTCGCCCACGGCAATGTTCTCCAGAAGCGATCCGCTAAAAAGATCCGGTTTCTGAGGCACTGCGGATAGGGTCCGGCAGAGGCTATCCCTCGACAGGAAATCGATGTTCACCTCTCCAATGGTGATCTTACCTCCGTTCAATGGATAGATCTTCTGAAGCAGTGCCACAAGGGTGGTTTTGCCAGAACCACTTTCTCCCACCAGGGCTGAGATGGTTCCCTGTTTCATGGTAAAGGAGAAGTTGTCGAATATATTGGTACGGGTACCATAACCGAAGGTAATCTCCTGGAATCGGATGTCTCCGGTCAGACCCTTGGGGAGTTCCATTTTGTTTTCATCTGTGTCCCTTTCCAGGTCCATGATCTCGAATAGCCGATCGGCAGCGATGAGGGCATTCTGTATCGGTTTGTTCATGCCGATCAAGGTCGCGGCCGGACCGGAAAAATATCCGGCCAGCGCATAGAAAGAGAGGAGTTCTCCGGGCGTAATCTCCCTGCTGATTACCAAGATGGAGCCCACCCAAAGGAGCAGAATCACGAAGATCCTTCCGATCAATTCAGTGGCCGTCGATGAGTAGAGGGCATTCAGCGTTGAACGGTAGATGGAACGTAGCAGTTGGATGAAGCGGATTTCCGTCTTTAGGTCGGCATAGGTTTCCAATCCGAATTCCTTAATGGTCCTGACAGAATTGACTGATTCCACCAACTGGCTCTCCAGGGAGGCTGAATCTTCCATCAGTTTTCGCTCTCTTCGTTTGTTCATCTGGTTGGTAAGGAACCAAATCAACAGGTAAAGAGGGATCGATGCTGCGATCACCAGGGTCAATTTCCAACTATAGATGAGCATCAGAAAGAAGGAGAATAGGACGATGAAGATGCTCACCAAAAGAGAGATGGCCGTTTCGTTGATGAAGGCCCTTATTTTTACGGCATCGTTGATTCTGGAGATGATTTCGCCAGTCTGCATGGAGTCGAAAAAATGCTGTGGCAAGCGCAGGAGATGGTTGTAGTAGCCGAGGATCAATCGTGCATCTATCTGCTGGCCGGATCTCAACAACAGGATGTTTTTCATGTAACCGATGAAGAGTTGAAAGACCAAAAGGACCAACATGATGACCGACATCATGTTGAGCAGGTTGAGGTTATTATCCACCAGAACAAAATCGGTGATTTTTTGAAGGTAGATGGAGGTCGATAATCCAAGCATTGTGTAGAGGGCGGCACCCGCGAGGGCCTGCAGTAGCCGGTTTTTGTGAGGCTCCAGCAAATAGGCGAACCTGCGCAGGACCGAAACTTTCTGGTTGCCTGTTTGAAAATTTTCGCCCGGCGAAAGCAGAATCAGAACACCGGTCCACATCTTGCCGAATTCTTCGAATGTTGCGGTATGCATTTCCCCATCTCCCGGATCCATGTATCGGACTTTCCCCTTTGAGATCCGGTAGATGACTACGAAGTGAAGCAAGATCTCACGGATGGTCACGTGAGCGATGGCCGGGCAAGGAGCCAGGGATAGGGAATCCAGGCCGGCACGTACCCCTTTGGTGGAGAATCCCAGCTTTTCGGCCGCCTTCATCAAACCGAGTGCGTTGGTTCCTTTTTTATCGGTACCGGCATACTGTCTGATCTTCGAGAGGGGTACACCCAGGCGATAATGGGCTGCTACCGAAGTGAGACAAGCGGCAGCGCAATCCGTCATGTCGTGTTGTTTTACCTTAGTTTTCATGGTCCATCATTTTGGGATCCAGCCAATTTTCTGCCTTGTCGTACAATAGTTGCAATAGGGTCCTGTCAACCAGGCGAAACCGGCCTGTCAGGGACATCCCTTTTCTCAATTTTCCTATCCATCCGTTTCTGAGGTGAAGGCTGGTTCGGTCCAGGCTGCACTTGACCTTGAAAAAGGGTGTGTTGTTGATCTGAACGACGTTGTCGGATATCTGCAATACCTTTCCCCCGGCCAGTCCCCATTGGTGGTAGTTGAAAGAATGAACCTGAAAGGTGACGGTCATGCCGGTTGTGATCTGTCCAATCTCACTGGGGGTCACATAACATTCAGCCGACAGGTGGTCGTCGGGGGATATTTTGGCTATTTGTTGGTTGGCTACGACAAAATTTCCTTTTCGGATTCCCGGATTCCCGATCCAAATGCCATCCACGGGAGAGAGGAGACAATATTGTGACTTCTCTTCTTTCATCTGTTTGACCCGTGTCTCCTCTTCTTCCAGATTCATTGCAAGACTCTTTTTCTTTTCCTGCCATTCGACCCTTTTGCTTTTTAGAACAGAGACAAATTTTCCTGTTTCAATCCGGGCCTTGGCAGCTGTCGTCTCCAATTCATGTCGGGGGATGATCCCTTTTTCGAACAATAGGCTGGCCAGTCGATGTTCTTCTTCGGCCATATCGGCTGCCACTTGCTGATGACCCAACATTGCCATGCAGGCATTGAATTCCTCATCAGCCCAGGAGGAGCCAAAAGGTCCGGTTCTGCCAGACAACAGGCAGTCGATGTCTGCCATCAATTGCCGGTCCTGTCTGATTTTCATCTGTTCCAGAGAAATCTCACGGTCGATCTTTTCGGTCGAAAGCAGCAGCAGGGTGTCGTTTTTTCGGACCCTGCTGTATTCTGCCGGGAGATTTCTCACCACTTCGCCTGCAACGATCGGGATGATCGGGCTTTCGTCTGCATCTCCCCGAATGACTCCCGGGCTCTGTACCGAGAGGTCCACTCGAAGGAGGGGAAGCAAGATCAGGGTCAGGAAAAGCAGCAAAAGCAGGGTGAGATAAAGCCATCTGCTTCCGTTGTTCACATCTGAAAAATAGGATTCCCTGCTGTTTTGAAGAATTTCGGGAGGAAAGAGGGGAGGGGGCATGAAAATTAATGGTTTAAGTTTAGAATAAGTTACGGCAATTCGAGGAAAATAACGAAT
>JAJTBP010000386.1 GCA_021286825.1 Marinilabiliales bacterium
GTTGCAGACAGTAGATTCTCCCCAAATCCTTTGTAAAGACTGGGCTGCAAGGCATCTGCCACAAGCCCGTATGCAGATTTTCTGGTCGTTCTCCAAACATTCTGCATGACAGATGTTTCATTTTATCAACCGTCGGTTGTTCATTACTGACCCAGCTGCGGGTTCACCATCGCTTTGCGAATTCAGTATATTTGTGCAAATACTAGTGGAATGATTCAAGGATATTCGGAAGATTCGATACGTACCCTCGATTGGAAAGAGCACATTCGCAAGCGTCCAGGCATGTACATTGGCAAACTGGGCGATGGTTCTGCTCCGGATGATGGAATCTACGTGTTGTTGAAAGAGGTGATCGACAACTCCATCGACGAATACATGATGGGGTTTGGCAAAAAGATCGAAATCCACGTATCCGACAAGAAGCTTTCTGTCCGGGACTTTGGCCGTGGAATTCCACTGGGCAAGGTGATGGACGTTGCTGCACGCATGAATACCGGTGCAAAATATGACTCAAAGGCCTTTAAAAAGTCGGTGGGTCTGAATGGCGTAGGCATCAAGGCCGTCAATGCACTCTCCACCAGTTTCACCATCAAGTCGGTCCGTGAGGGACGGGCTAAAATCATAGAGTTCAGCAAGGGAGAGGTTTTTCTGGACAATGAAGAGACTCCATCCGATGAACCCAACGGTACTTCGGTAGTCTTCACGCCGGATGAAGATATTTTCAGGGGTTATCACTACATCGATGAGTATGTGGTGGCCATGCTAAAAAATTATGCCTATCTGAATGCCGGGCTAATCATCTACTACAACGGTGAGAAATACCTGTCCAAAAATGGATTGTATGATTTGCTGAGCGAAAACATCGGACAAGAACCCCTCTACCCGATTATCCACCTCAAGGGAGAAGACATTGAGAGTGCCATCACCCATGGCAACCAGTACGGAGAGGATTATTATTCTTTTGTCAACGGTCAGCATACGGTGCAAGGCGGAACCCACCTCGCAGCCTTTCGTGAAGCATTGATCAAAACCATCCGCGATTTTTACAAAAAGGAATTTGATGCCTCGGATATCCGGGCATCCATTGTCGCGGCCATCAGTATCAAAGTGGAAGAGCCTGTTTTTGAATCCCAGACCAAGACCAAACTGGGATCCCGCGACATTGCCCCGGATGGGATGTCGGTTCGGAACTTTGTGATGAATTTCATCCAAAAAGAATTGGGCAACTATCTCCACAAAAATCCGCAGACGGCCGACGTGCTGCTGCGCAGGATCCAGGAATCGGAAAGGGAGCGGAAGGCCATTTCAGGCATTCAGAAACTGGCCAAACAAAGAGCCAAGAAGGTTAGTCTTCACAACAAGAAACTGCGCGACTGCAGGATACACTACAACAGCAACAACGAAAACAAGGAAAACAGCTCGATCTTCATCACGGAAGGGGATTCAGCCTCCGGCTCCATCACCAAATCAAGGGATGTCAACTCACAAGCAGTTTTCAGTCTTCGGGGCAAGCCGCTCAATTCATACGGACTTACCAAAAAAATCGTGTATGAAAACGAAGAGTTCAACCTGTTGCAAGCGGCTCTCAACATCGAAGAAGGAATTGATGAATTGCGCTACAACAAGGTAATCATCGCCACAGATGCCGATGTGGATGGTATGCACATACGGTTGTTGCTCATAACCTTCTTTCTGCAGTTTTTCCCTGAACTGATTCGCCGGGGACATTTGTACATTCTGCAAACTCCCCTTTTCAGGGTCAGAAACAAGAAGAAAACCCTCTATTGCTATTCAGAGGAAGAACGTGACGAGGCGGTAAAGAGCTTGGCCACGGGTGTGTAAATCACCCGGTTCACAGGTTTGGGCGAGATATCACCTGACGAGTTCAAGAATTTTATCGGAGAGCAGATCCGACTGGATCCTGTCATCATGAACAAAAATGAGTCGGTGGTCGAGATGCTGGAATTCTACATGGGCAAGAATACCCCCGAACGGCAGGATTTCATCATCGAACACCTTTATGTGGAGAAAGATGAGGTTTGATCCGATTACAAACCTTCAGAGCAACTATTTCCAAATTGTAACAATTATCTAACGGGGCATCATACATGGCAAACGAAGAGGAACTCTTACCCGAAGCATTCGAACCGTCAGGCAACAATCCAGGGGAAAAGAAAGAACTGCACCACATCAACTATCTTTCATCGATGTACAAGGATTGGTTCCTCGATTATGCCTCCTATGTAATTCTGGAACGCGCCGTACCTTATGTGAATGATGGGCTCAAACCCGTTCAGCGTAGAATTTTACACGCCATGCGGCAGATGGACGACGGCCGGTATACCAAAGTGGCCAACATCATCGGTCAGACCATGATGTATCACCCGCATGGGGATGCCTCCATTGGTGACGCATTGGTCCAGCTGGGACAAAAAGACCTGCTGATCGACACCCAAGGAAACTGGGGCAACATCCACACCGGTGATGGAGCCGCTGCTCCCAGATACATCGAAGCACGGCTTTCCAAATTTGCCATGGAGGTGCTCTTCAATCC
>JAJTBP010000387.1 GCA_021286825.1 Marinilabiliales bacterium
CAAGCAATATGTATCGCTCAATACCTGTTCCATCGACATGCCCGCCGGTCCTTCCGAGTTGGCGGTCCTGGCCGACGAAGAGGCCGATCCTGCATTCGTTGCCTCCGATCTGCTCTCACAGGCAGAGCACGGCCCGGATAGCCAGGTGTTGCTCATCACCACCGATCCCTCCTTGCCGGAAAGGGTCATGTCAGAACTGGATAGCCAATTGGCAGCACTTCCGCGTGTCGAAACGGCTCGGGTTGCATTGACCCACAGCAGAATGATCCTGTTGTCAACCCAGGAGGAGGCGATCCGATTTGTCAACCACTATGCTCCTGAACATCTGATCATCCAGACGCGACAGCCAGAAGCAGATGCAGAAAAGATCACCTGTGCAGGGTCTGTCTTTGTCGGGGCCTATACCCCCGAAAGCGCCGGAGACTATGCCTCCGGGACAAACCACACCTTGCCCACCAATGGATGGTCTCGCTCTGTCAGCGGACTGAATCTGGACAGCTTCTGCAAAAAAATTACCTATCAGCAAATTTCCAGAAATGGACTGCAAAGTCTGGGCCCCGTCATCGAAACGATGGCAGCCGCAGAACATCTGGAGGCCCATAAAAATGCCGTGACGCTACGGTTAAAAAAAGCCTGACATGACTTTCTCCATCCATCACCTGATCCGGGACAACATCCGCCAACTTCATCCCTACTCCAGTGCCCGGGATGAATTTACGGGGAATGCGTCGGTATTTCTGGATGCCAACGAGAATCCATTCAATGCTCCCCTCAACCGCTATCCTGACCCCAGGCAACTGCGGCTCAAGGAACGATTGTCTGCGATCAAGCAACTCCCGGCAGGGAACATCTTTCTTGGCAACGGATCCGATGAGCCCATCGACCTTTTGTACAGAGCCTTCTGCGAACCGCGGCTGGACAATGTGGTTGCCATTGCCCCAACCTACGGCATGTACAAAGTGGCGGCCGACATCAACGCTGTGGATTACCGTGAAGTACTGCTCGACGGGGAGTATGGCCTCGACCCGGAAAGCTTGCTAAAAGCCACTGACGAGCATACCAAACTGATCTTCCTCTGCTCACCCAACAACCCGACCGGCAATGCACTGAGTGGGGTGGCCCTGGAGAAAATCCTTACGGAATTCCCGGGAATTGTGGTGGTGGACGAGGCATACATCGACTTTTGTCCGGAGACCACGCTGGTTCCCCGACTGTCGGAATTTCCCAACCTGGTCATTTTGCAGACCCTCTCCAAAGCCTGGGGAGTGGCGGCGATCCGTCTGGGCATGGCCTTTGCCTCCCCTGAAATCATCGGCGTATTGAGCAAGATCAAATATCCTTACAACATCAATCAGTTGACCCAGCAACATGCGCTGGAGATTCTGCAGTCGACCCAGAAAAAGGACGAATGGGTACAGGAGCTGTTGCAGGAAAGAAAGAAACTGGAATCCGCTCTGACTACCCTGCCACACGTACTGCAAGTTTATCCGAGTGATGCCAATTTTATCCTGGTCAGGACCCGTGGCGCAAAAAACATATACCAATATCTTACGAATCAGGGCATCATCGTCAGAGATCGCTCCAAAATCGTCCTTTGCGGTGAATGTCTGAGAATCACAGTGGGAACAGCAGAAGAAAATCAAAAACTGCTGGCCGAATGGCGTAGGATGGCATGAAGCACAATGCATCAGAAACGATTGGACACCGTCCACAGAATCGTTTCCGTTCGAAATGGTTGCGGATCAGATTGGTTTACAGAACATTGAAAATCGGCCTTGCACATGAAAAAAGCACTATTTATTGACAGAGATGGCACCCTGATCGTGGAACCGCCGTCGGATTTTCAGGTAGATTCACTGGAGAAACTGGAGTTTCTGCCGGGTGTCTTCCAATACCTGCATGCCATTGCGCATCAATTGGATTACGAACTGGTGATGGTCTCCAACCAGGATGGCATGGGCACGGAAAGCTATCCGGAATCAGCCTTCCATCTGGTTCAGGGGAAGATGCTCAAATACCTGGAAAACGAGGGCATTACCTTCCGAAGAATTTTCATCGACTGTTCAATGCCGGAAGATCAAATGCCTACCCGAAAACCGGGAACCGCACTATTGACCGAATACATGGATGGCAGCTATGATCTGGCCGCCTCGTTTGTGATTGGCGACCGTCTGACGGATGTGCAAATGGCAAAAAATCTGGGATCCAAGGCGATCTTCTATGCGCCCGAATCCCGTGCCGAGGAGTTGATAGATCTAAACCTGGCCCAGCATTGTGCCATGGTCAGCGACTCATGGGAATCCATTTTCCTGTTTCTTTCGGAGATCGAGCGCAAAGCCTCCGTAAAACGGGAAACCAAAGAGACCAACATTTTCGTGGAGATCAACCTTGCAGGCAAAGGCATCGGACAAATATCGACCGGTTTGCATTTCTTCGATCACATGTTGCAACAGATACCGACCCATTCCGGTTGTGACCTTACCATCCAGGTCATTGGCGACCTGGAAGTCGATGAGCATCATACCGTTGAAGATACAGCCCTTGCTT
>JAJTBP010000388.1 GCA_021286825.1 Marinilabiliales bacterium
CCTCAGCTACAAAATAGAATTTTAAGGATCGATTTGGCCTGCCACTTGCCAAAGTCCCCCAGCTGTGGTTGCCTTGACACGGCACAGTTGGGGGATTTTGCTATCTTTGGTTCCAGGAACAGCGGATCGATGGGTTCGATCCGCCCTTTGAAGACCAAAACCTGAAACCATGTATGGATTTTCATTTTCCTGGAAACGACTGTTGGGCATCACCAAGGCAAAACAACAATTTGCGCGCGAAACAGGCATTCCGACCACACAGGGCGGGATGGAAAGAAAGTTGGGGAGTATGATCCTGAAGTCGCTTTTCGGCAAACCAAGGAAGCGCTCTTTTTAACCCGGATCAACAGACCCGATTGGCTTGAGGCGTGCGCATCTTTCAGAAGGGATTGCCTAGGCTCATCCGGAGGTTTACCAACACCCTTTCGTGACCCCATGCGTACCATCTGGCAGGTACTGAATGGCCGGGGGAATCTTGTATTTTTCAAACAAATCCCAACTCTTCTTCAGATCGGCCCACAGGCTAATGCAATCCTTGTAACTCCTGTAATCATGAATCAGCTCAGAATAGGTGGCATCATCCATCCTGCATGGGAAGATCGTGATCTCTATTGCTTCCTGTCCGCAATTGTAGGCCTCGGTACAATAGAGGTAGAGCTCCATGATGCGCTCGTTGGTCATGGCCAGACATCCGGAAGAGATGCAGGCGCCGTGGATGAAGATCTGGCTGCCCAGGTGGCGTTTGACACCCCGAATGCTGTCGGATGCATTGGGATAATTGATCTTCATGGAGAGGTAATACTTGCTGTAGGGGTTCATGCCATCCAGATGATAAAATCCTTCCGGTACCTGCAGGTCGCGGGAACGCCGTTTGGGTCCCACATCCCCCGAAATATCACAGATGGTGAATTCCTTCAACAGTTGAAAGGAGCTGTCGCGCAGATTTTTGGCCCACAACTCCATCTTCTTTTCTCTCTTGTAGACCCGAAAACAGATGCGAAAGCTGTCGCGTGAAAGTCCGTGATCCGATAAGGTCTTGACTACCGATTTCTCCTTGCTGGCATAGGCCTCCCGCACCCTTGTGTTTCTCAGTTGCCTTTCCCGGTAAGAATCGGGATCCGTCAGGCTTACCACCACAAACCAAAGTGGCAGGATATAGAACAAATATCTCATGTCAATCTTCCAAATGAAGGGGCAAAAATAGGTAAAAACGGCTATGGGAGCTCCTGAAGCTGCAAGATAAAATCAGAATTAACTGGCTGTCAAGGAAATGAATTTTTTGGTACCTTTGAAAGGAAAGGAGGCACGCCATGAAAAACGGGGGAAGATTTGCCTTAAAAATCGTGTTGCTGTTGCTGATCATCCTGACCTGGAGGTACCTTTTGCACGTTGCCTTTTCGCGTGCGGCCAATGTTTATCTCATCGTCGGCGGTGTACTGATGGCCTACCCGGTGGTCGGCATCGGCAGGTGGTGGCTGGATCGCCATCATTCGGAGAACCAGACCCACCTCATCACTACATTTGTTCATTTCGGATTGGGCTTTGCTTTCGGCATTCCCCTCATCAAGGGTTTTACCGTTGCGGGGGATCTGCCCTGGGGACAGTTGCCGGTACCCTTTGTGGTTGGAAAAGGGCTTGTTTGGATCTCTGGTGTGGCCTGCTTCCTGACGGTTGCCAATCTGGCCATCAAGGGGTTCGGAGCACCCTTTTTCATCAAATTGAGCAGCCGACTGGCATCCGATTGGCTCTATGCCCGCAGCCGAAATCCCATGGTGGTAGCCACGCTGATGCTCTTCATCTCCCTTTCACTGGCACAACAATCGCTCTTCATGCTCCTGTGGACACTCTTTCTTTTTACGCCCACCCTGCTCTTTTTCATCAAATGGTACGAAGAACAGGAGCTGGCCTATCGGTTTGGTGCCTCCTATCTTGCCTACAAAGCACGAACCCCTTTCCTGTTCCCGATCGGAAAAAGAACAAGACGATCTAAACTGAAGTGAATCGATCCTACCCGCGCTAACCAACTGAGCTGTCAATTGTCCTAAAATAAAAAAGTCGTCACCTAATGGAAACGACCTTCGTAGCGAGGGCGGGGGATAGCCTGTCCCGACTTTGCGTCGGGAATCCCGCGACGCTCTAACCAAGACTGCTCTTAGAAATTAGTTTTTCAATGTAAATTCGACTTTTCTTATTTTTCATTTCGCTTTCCCGAAGAATGGCATCGTGTTTACTTGGAAAAGTCTCAGAATAGACCATTTCCCAAGGAATGCCAGATCGTGTCGAGGGAGTGGAACCTGAATTGTGCTTGAATAATCTGGTACTAAGATCGTGTGAAAATCCAATATAATACTTGTCTTTGGAAGCACTATAAAGTATGTAAACATAGAATTCCATGCTTTCAATAAGCTTATTATCAGTAAAGTTAACCCATTCCCATCAAAAAAAGAAATAAAAAAGGCCGATTCTCCTTAGAACCGACCTCTATTTGTAGCGAGGGCGGGGGATGATCCCGCGACCTTCCCGATTTTCAATCGGGACGCTC
>JAJTBP010000040.1 GCA_021286825.1 Marinilabiliales bacterium
AAGGACCAATAAAATAACGATGCAGGATGGTCTGGTCCTGTCCAATGAGATCAACAATCCTTCATCCGTCGAGGGCTTCGCGATGATCCCTGTCAACATTGCAAAGGCGATCGTCTCTATTCCCACCCAGTTGGTGCAGTTCAAATTTGACAATACAACCAAACTGGAAGCGCTGGAAAAGGAGAAGCTCAATTACGAAAAGGCCCTCCGGGAGAATGAAAAATACCTCTATACGCGGCAACAGGAGCTGGAAAAGGTAAAGCTGGATCTGGAAAAAGCCCGTCTGACCAATGCCAGTGATCTGGAAAAATACCAGATGGAGCTACAGACCGGATTGGCAACGGCGGAAAAAAACCTGATCACGGTACAAAAGGAGCTGGCAGAGCTGAAAAAACAGATGGAGGATCTCCGCAATAAAAAATAGGATGGCAAGAGGATTATCGCTGCACATCGGACTCAACCAAGTGGATGGCAGCCAGTATCAAAATCGTTTTCCAGTCTTGCGCCATGCAGAAAACGATACGAATTACTATTTCGGGTTGGCCATGGGACGCCATTTTGAGGCCATGCGGCTGATCGGGAAGGAGGCGACTTCCGATCGGCTGGTCGATTGCCTGACCCATTATGCCAAACAGATGCAAGCCGGCGACCTCTGTTTCATCACCTATTCCGGTCACGGCACAAAAGTCAGGGACCTGAATGGAGAGGAAGAGGATGGCTATGATGAAGTGATGGTACTCTACGACCGGTTGTTCATTGATGATGAATTCACTCCGCTATGGGCTCAGTTTGCCAAAGGGGTCCGGATCTTCCTCCTCAACGACAGTTGCTACAATGGAACCGTGTCGCGGTTTGTAGCCGGCGACGACACCAACTTTCCGAAGGCCTCAGAAGATCACCTCGTCAGAGGAATCGACAGCAGCCTGGTACGCTCAGACTTCGAACGGCACCTGGATTATTTCTGCCGTATCAAAGCCGACATGGTTACCGGACCAGCAGACTGTTCCATCTTGCACATCAGCGCCTGTCGGGATGATCAGGAGGCTGACGACGGTTCTGTGACGGAGACCAACGGGAAATTTACGGCAACGGTCCGGAAAATGTTGGAAACAGAAAATTTCGAGGGCTCTTACCGCGATTTCTTCGAATCCGTCAGACAGAGAATGCCTCCGTGGCAAACCCCGGGGATGGATACCAAAGCCGGAACCGAGGATGCGGCTTTCGAGCTGGCACCTTTCCTGAGGATCTGAGCAGAGTGAGGGGAGTGAGGGGAATGAAGGGATTGAAGGGATTGAAGGGATTGAGGGGATTGAAGGGATTGAGGGGATTGAAGGGAATGAAGGGAGTGAAGGGATTGAAGGGATTGAAGGGATTGAACAAAATAGTTTGCAGGGTCGGGGTTTTTCGAATATTTTATCTGTATATTCGCAAATTCACAAGCCGCATCAGGCAAGGGTTTCGGCCAGTTGGGGGCCTGATCTGGGTGCGGACCGGAACGATAGCAAACCAGACCATTTTACCGCACATCAAAGTGCAACCATAATCATCCATTAAAAAATCATTTATGAAACGATTGACAAAGGTCCTGCTTCCGTTTTTTCTGATGACCGTCGTTTGTGTGACAGCGGTCAACGCCCAAAGCCCGAAAGAGAAGAAAGCCACTGCGGTGGAAAGAGCCGAGAAGGGAAAGGCTACCGTTGAGAAGGGCAAAGCCACAGCCAAAAAGGGCGAAGAAACGGCCAAGAAGACCAAAGGTATTCTGGGAACAGCCAAATTGCTGGTCACCCATCCCAAAGCCTTTCTGAGCAACCCAAAAGCCTCAGCCGAAGTGGCCAACAGCACCGCCAAGGAGGCCAAAAATACCGTCAACGATGCCAAGGGTACGGTAAAGGATGCCAAGGGAACCGCCCGCGACGCCAAAGAGGTGGCCACAGGAAAGAAAGCCGCGCCATCCAAAGCCAGTACAGAGGACGAAAAATCCAAGGAGCCGGACAACAAGGGTCTGCTTGGCCAACTCAAGAAGGGAAAAGAGACCCCGGAAAAGAAACTGGACGAGTCACATTGGTGATCCGCCCCAAAAGCAGGACGGAGATGGCTTAACTATTCTTCTCCGCTCCCTGGAAAATCGGCAGCAGAAACCATCTGTTGCCGATTTTTGTCAGGACCCAAGAGGTCAGCGCATCACTCCTAAAACCTCCATGCATTCGCCCGTAATCTTGAGAACCTGGTTGAGTATCTTGGTTAACCGCTCCATCTTTGCCGAGGCTGTCTCCATCTTTTTCACGATCGACTGCAAGGCATCCCTGTTTTGCTGCAGTCCGGTGAGGAGTTCCTGTTGGGTCGATTCCTTCAACAATCTTTCCATGTTTCGCAAATGCAGGCTGGAAGCCTCCATCTGGCACATCTCTGCCTTGGAATAGCCCGGTTGTTCCATCGCCCGGACCAGTTCCGCCTGACCACTCCGGATCTCCTCGAGGGTCAGTTGTGGGATATCTTTCTTTTCCATACTCACAGTTGTTTGTCGATTTTGTTCCATATGGAGGCCAATTCATCGCTCTCCTTCAAAAAATCTTTGGCCGCTTCATACACCTCTCCTGCAGAGGGTCGCTGTTGCAACCGCTTTACCAGTTTCGCGTGGCTGGTGCGCAACTGACCGACAGCCCGGATGGCCTGCAGTTGCAACTCCTTGGTCAGGGCGATCCGCTTTAGCAAACGGACGTAGGTCACATCGTCCCGAACGGAGATGCCGGGTGCCTTGGCAAAGTAGAAATGAAAACTTTCGCGCAGTCCGCTCTCTTCCTGGAGAATCAACTTTCCCACCCCTTCGTCCGAGAGCATCTTCTTCAGGTCCAGGCAGGTGAGTGCCACCAAGGTATCGGCTTCCAGACTGTATTGTCTCACCAGTTTACCGGTGCGCCTCGCACGGTAAAAGGTGGAGAGGTCATCGGCCAACCGGCTGGTCAGGGTACCGATCCCGGAAGGTAAGGCTTTCCCCCCTGTCGTTTTGTTGTAGTCAGCCACCAGGGTCTCCAGATCCTTTCCGGCCTTCACAAAGAGGGTGTGGTTGCTGGTCGCCGTCTTGTTGGCAGCAAATGCTTCCAGCAATTGGGCATATTTGTCCAGCAACCGGAAGGAGACGGCCACCTTGTCAGGAAACCTGGCATCGTCGGCCGATTCTTTGGCAAGGGAGGCCAGTTCGTCGAGATGTAACGAGGGATCGCTGAAGGAGGCAGCGTAGTAACACCCACGGATCTGGCGGATCGAGGCCAACTCAGTGAAGATTTTTTCGGGAGCCCGGGCAATTTTCTGCGTGCCGGAGGCGAAGCTGCCGACCACAGACCGTTGCTCTTTGGAAAGGGTGGTGCAGGAGATCATAAACTGCACCCACGCCAGGAACATCAAGCAGGATTTCATGGTTGTAAGGTTTAGGTTCAAAGGATGATCCGGGTAAAGGAGACCGGAACATCACCCTAAATTAGAAAAATCAATTGGCATGGCCAAATCGGGAATCATTCAATTTTTTTTGAAAAAGTATGCCCCAAAAGGTTGCTGTCTGAAAAAAATCATTAGTTTTGCCGCAAAGGATCACAAAAAAATGGCACTTACTTCCGTAAATAAGCTTTGGTGGTGGCACGCTTACAACGTAAGGGAGCAGCGCCTGCCAGGAACGGAATAAAATATTTGGAGAGGCCTGTCGCACCTGCGGCAGGCCTCTCGGTTTTTTGTCGGAGGCCCTTCCCAGGATGCGGTTGGCGATCCGCCGAAAGAATAAAAAAAACAAAAACAGAGCAGTACCATGAAGTGTTATCATGTAAACGAGCAGGGTTATTACGGTGAATTCGGGGGAGCGTTTGTCCCGGAGATCCTGCACAAGGCTGTGGCGGAGCTGCAGCAGCAATACCTGCGGATCATCGAAAGCGAGCCTTTTCAGCAGACTTTTCGTCAATTGCTCCGCGATTATGTGGGTCGGCCCTCCCCACTCTACCTGGCCAACCGCCTCAGCGAGAAATATGGCTGCAAGATCTATCTGAAACGGGAAGACCTCAACCACACCGGTGCACACAAGATCAACAACACCATCGGTCAGATCCTGATTGCCCGTGAGATGGGCAAACAACGCATCATCGCCGAGACGGGTGCCGGGCAGCACGGGGTGGCAACGGCTACGGTCTGTGCCCTGATGAACATGGAGTGTGTGGTCTACATGGGCAAGACCGACGTGGAGCGGCAGCAACCCAATGTGCGGAAGATGCAGATGCTCGGAGCCACGGTGGTACCGGTCACCTCCGGCAACATGACGCTGAAGGATGCCACCAACGAGGCGATCCGCGACTGGTGCAGCCATCCCGCCGACACCTACTACATCATCGGATCTACGGTAGGTCCGCATCCCTATCCCGACATGGTGGCCCGACTGCAATCGGTCATCAGTGAAGAGATCAGGCAGCAGCTGCAGGAGAAAGAACAACGCGACTACCCCGATTACCTCCTTGCCTGTGTGGGGGGAGGGAGCAACGCAGCCGGCACCATTTACCATTACCTCGACGATGAGCGGGTGAAGATCGTGCTGGCCGAAGCAGGAGGAAAGGGGATCGATTCCGGCGAGAGTGCCGCCACCATCCAACTTGGCAAAAGTGGTATCCTGCATGGGTCGCGATCCCTCGTGATGCAAAATGAGGATGGGCAGATCGAAGAGCCCTATTCCATATCGGCCGGACTGGATTATCCCGGCATTGGTCCGATGCATGCCCATCTCGCCCGTACCGGCAGAGCCACCGTGTTGGCCGTAACGGATGACGAGGCGCTGCGTGCCGCTTTCGAGCTCACCTCGATGGAAGGCATCATCCCGGCCCTGGAGTCGGCCCATGCCCTGGGAGCCCTGGCAAAAGTCCGGTTTGATCCGGGCGATGTGGTGGTTCTGAACCTGTCGGGTCGTGGCGACAAGGACATGGAGACCTACCTGCGGGAGATTGAACGATTCACAAACAAAGACTGATCTTTTCCACACGAAACAGCGCAATCCTTATGAAAGAAAAAATTTATCAATACAATGCCGGTAGCAAACAGATTCCCGGAGACCTGCATACACCCGTGGGAACCTACCTGAAAATCAGGGATGTCTATCCGGAATCCGTGTTGCTCGAGAGTTCGGACTTCCATGCCGGCGAGAACAGTCTCTCCTATCTCGCCCTCAAACCGATCGCCCGCATCGGCATCAACGGCGGCAAATGTTTGCAACAGTTTCCCGATGGGACCGAGCGGGAATGTTCGCTCGGGGAAAATTTCGGCATGGCCGAGGCACTGCAAGGCTTTCTCGACAGTTTTGCCGTGAGTGGTGCGATGGCCGAGGCCTGCGGACTCTTCGGATACACCTCGTTCGATGCGGTCAGGTATCTGGAGAAGATACCCGTGATGGAGGTACATCAACCCGAGAATGATGCGCCCGATCTGCTCTACCTGCTCTACAAGTACATCCTGGTCTTCAACCACTACAAGGATGAACTGACCCTGATCGAACTGACGGAACCGGGTGAACCTTCCGGATTGCAGGAGTTGGAAACGCTGATTGCCAACCGCAACTTTGCCTCCTACGACTTCAACATCCAGGGAGAAGAGCGCTCGACCCTGACCGATGAACAATACAAAGCCATTGTCTCAAAGGGGATCGCCCACTGCTTGCGGGGAGATGTCTTCCAGGTAGTGCTTTCCAGAAGGTTCGAACAACCGTTCCTGGGGGATGATTTCAAGGTTTACCGGGCCCTGCGCAACGTGAACCCCTCCCCTTACCTATTCTACTTCGATTTCGGGGGATTCCGGATCTTCGGCTCTTCTCCTGAGACCCACTGCCGGGTATCCAACGGCAGGGCTACCATCGACCCGATTGCCGGGACGGTACGCCGTCAAGGCAATGCCGTGCAGGACAAAGCACTGAGTGATGCCTTGCTGAAAGATCCCAAAGAGAATGCCGAGCATGTGATGTTGGTGGATCTGGCGCGCAACGACCTGAGCCGAAACTGCGAAGAGGTGGGCATCGATTTCTACAAGGCGGTCCATTATTACTCACACGTCATCCATCTGGTATCCCGCGTCAGCGGAAAGATCGTACCGGAGAGCAATCCCGTCAAGACCTTCCTGGAGACATTCCCTGCCGGTACCCTGAGCGGTGCTCCCAAGGTGAGGGCCATGGAGCTGATTTCAGAACTGGAACCCCACAACCGCGGGGCTTATGGCGGATGCATCGGATTCATCGGATTCAATGGCGACCTGAACCAGGCGATCACCATCCGGTCATTCGTCAGCAGGGGCAATGTACTCCATTACCAGGCCGGGGCCGGTATCGTGGCCAAAAGCAAGGAGGAAAACGAACTGCAGGAGGTCAACAACAAACTGGGAGCGCTCAAAAGGGCCATTGACCTGGCCCGAAATCTGAAAAACTGAAACAACAGACGATGAAAAAGATCCTATTGATAGACAATTACGACTCCTTTACCTACAACCTGGTTCACCTGATCCGCGCGTTGGGGTATGAGACGGATGTGATCCGCAACGATAAGTTTGTCCTGGAAGAGCTGGCCGTCTATGACAAGATCCTGTTGAGTCCGGGACCGGGCATACCGGAAGAGGCCGGTTTGCTGTTGCCCGTCATTCGGGAATATGCAGCCACGAAAAGCATTCTGGGTGTTTGCCTGGGACACCAGGCCATTGGTGAAGTCTTTGGGGCCCGACTGGAAAACCTCACACAGGTACACCACGGGGTGGCCTCCACCATCCGGGTGGTCAAGGAGGATCTCCTGTTTCAAGAAACCGGCGAAACCTTTGAAGCCGGACGATATCATTCGTGGATCGTCAGTCCGGACCAATTTCCCGATTCGCTGGAGGTGACTGCCCTCGACGATGAAGGGGAGATCATGGCGCTGCGCCACCGGCAATATGATGTACGGGGAGTCCAGTTTCATCCCGAGTCGGTCCTAACGCCCAAAGGCAGTCTGATCATCCGGAGCTGGCTGGAATCCTGACCCGGAACGGATCCATACCCTGCAAAACCCATGCAAATCCCACCTTCCTTCAAAAGCGAAGGAGGATCGGTCAAAATTGAAATGATGCGTCATGAAACAGATACTTTACAGATTGTTTGAACACCAGTTTCTGGGCCGTGATGAGGCCAGGAACATCCTCCAGAACATCGTGGCCGGAAAATATTCCGAAGCCCAGATCGCCTCATTGATCACCGTTTTCCTGATGCGCAGCATCTCGGTCGAGGAGCTGGCCGGATTCCGGGATGCCTTGCTGGAGATGCGGGTGGCTGTGCGTCTCGACGATTTCGATCCCATTGACATCGTGGGAACGGGGGGCGACGGCAAAAACACCTTCAACGTTTCCACTGCCTCCTGTTTTGTGGTGGCAGGAGCCGGATATCCGGTGGCCAAACATGGCAACTACGGTGCCACCTCGGTGAGTGGTGCCTCCAACGTGATGGAATATTTCGGGGTGAAGTTCACCACCAATGAAGAGAAACTTCGACGGTCGATCGGTGAGTCCAACATGGCCTACCTGCATGCGCCCCTCTTCAATCCGGCCCTGAAGGCGGTGGCCGGGGTCAGAAAGAGCCTGGGGGTGAGGAGCTTTTTCAACATGCTCGGACCACTGGTCAATCCGTCCATACCGCGCAATCAGTTGCTGGGGGTCTACAACCTGCCGCTGTTGCGTCTCTACAGCTATGCCTTCCAGCAGAGCGGCAACCATTTTGCCATCGTGCACAGCCTCGATGGCTACGATGAGATTTCGCTGACCGATGCCTTCAAGGTGGTGACAGGCCAAAGTGAACACATCTACACCCCGGAGGAGTTGGGTCTGCCACGAACAGCCGCTTCCGACCTCTTTGGTGGTGAGACCCCCGACGAGGCCGCCAGGATCTTCCTGCAGGTGCTGCAGGGAACCTCTACGGCTGCCAGGAAAGCCTGTGTGGCGGCCAATGCGGCCTTTGCCATCCGGGTCCTGTCGCCCGCCAAGACGATCACCGAATGCCTGGCACTCGCCCATGAATCGCTGGAATCGGGGAAAGCCTATGCCCATTTTACCAAGTTTGTCGAGTTAAACCATTAGAATATGGCCGATATTTTACAGGAGATCATCCGCCACAAACGGAAAGAGGTGGCCGAACAGAAAAGGTTAGTGACCGAAGCGATGCTGCAGGCGCAGTTGGCGGCCGCACCCCTTCGTCCCACACGGTCGATGAAGGCTTCCCTGATGAGCTCCCAAACGGGGATCATCGCCGAATTCAAGCGGCGATCTCCTTCCAAGGGATGGATCTTCCCCGAAGCCAAGGTGGAAGCGGTCATACCCGCCTATCAGCAAGGAGGCGCATCGGCCTGTTCCGTCCTTACCGACGCTTCGTTTTTTGGCGGAAGTCTCGACGATCTGATCATGGCCAGGAGATGCACCGACCTTCCCTTGCTTCGGAAGGAGTTCATCATCGACCCCTATCAGTTAGCGGAAGCGCGTCTCGCCGGAGCCGATGCCATTCTGCTGATTGCCTCTTGCCTCACCCCCCATGAGACCCTTTCGCTCGCAAGGGCCGCCAGGGAACTGCAACTGGAGGTGCTGCTGGAGATTCACACACGGGAGGAGCTGGGGCATCTGAACGATTGCATCGACCTGGTCGGGGTCAACAACCGTCACCTGGGAACCTTCGAAACATCGACCGATCGTTCCTTCGACCTGCTGCCTGCCATCAAAGCCGCCGATCCTGCCCTTCCCATCCTTTCGGAGAGTGGCATCACCGGTCCGGAGACCGTTGTGACCTTGCGCAAGGAGGGTTACAACGGATTTTTGATCGGAGAGACCTTTATGCGGGGCGGTAAGCCCGGTGAGACACTCAGCCAATTCATAGCCGCCATTCGCCATGATCGTTAAAGTCTGCGGATTGAAAGATCCTGCCAACCATGCTGCCGTAGCGGCACTTCCGGGGGTTGACCTGACCGGGATGATCTTCTATCCGGCCTCACCCCGGTTTGTCCAACTGCCACCCGATGCCTTTGAGACCGGGAAGGAGACCACAACCCATCGTGTTGGAGTCTTTGTCCAGGAAGAGGTGGAACGGGTGCTGGAGCTGCAGGAGCGTTACCGTTTGGAGTTCTTGCAGCTTCATGGCAATGAAAGTGTCGACTATGTGAAGGAACTCAGGAAAAGGATGCCTGCCGGAACAAAGATCATCAAGGCTTTTGCCGTGAAATCTGAAGAGAGTCTGGCCCTCACCCACCCCTTCCATGGGATTTGCGACTATTTTCTTTTCGACACCCCTGGACCGGGTCATGGGGGCACCGGAAGGCAGTTTGATTGGTCGGTCCTGGAGCAATATGTTGGGGAAACCCCATTCTTACTTAGTGGGGGGATCGCACCCGAACACTTGTCCGTTTTGTACACATTTGACCATCCCCGATGGGCAGGCATCGATCTTAACAGCCGTTTTGAAACGGAGCCGGGGATCAAGGATATTGAAAAATTAAGTCAGTTTATCGCACAATTCAGAGAACCATGAACCGAATTTCCACCATTTTCAACCAACCGCAGCGACCGCTGCTCTCCGTCTATTTCACCGCAGGGTATCCGGAAAGGGATTCAACCCTCTCCATTCTAAAAGCACTGGAAGCCAATGGTGTGGATCTATGCGAGATCGGCATTCCTTTTTCTGATCCAATGGCGGATGGTCCGGTGATTCAACATTCGACAGGAGTGGCCTTGAAGAATGGCATGTCCTTACGGCTGCTGTTCGAGCAACTCAAGGAGGTGCGGAAACATGTCCGGATGCCGTTGCTGCTGATGGGTTACCTCAATCCCATTCTCAGCTATGGCTTCGAACCCTTTTGTCAATCCTGTCAGGCATGTGGCATCGACGGACTCATCATCCCCGATCTTCCCTTTGCCGAATACCGGAGCGAATTTCAGGAGGTGGCGATCCGCCATGGCTTAAAAATGATCATGCTGATTACGCCCGAGACCTCGGAGGAGCGCATCCGTCTGATCGACCGTCACACAGAAGGATTTATCTACCTGGTATCCAGCGCATCCACTACAGGTGCCAAGCAACAATTTGACGAAGGGCGGCAGTCCTATTTCAAAAGAGTGGCCTCGATGCAGCTAAAAAATCCGCTGATGGTCGGTTTTGGCATCAGCAACAAAGCCACCTTTGAGGCCGCCACGGCCATGACCCAAGGAGCCATCGTCGGCAGCAAGTTTATTGAGTTGCAAGGGCAAAGCAACAGTCCGGAGGAGGCCATCCAGTTGCTGTTGCGATTGATCGAGCGGTAACGCTGTTCAGCAGCAGGCAATTGTCCGGATCATCCCCCTGAACATGATGAGGTGGATGGGCAGGAGTCCCCACCAGTAAAGACGACCGCTGAGGCCCTTCGGCATGAAGGTGGCGGTTTGGGTCAGGTAGAATCCCTCTTCGCGGAGGTCGATCCGGAACTCCAGCCAGGCATCACCCGGCACCTTCATCTCGGCGAAGAGCAACAATCGTTTGTTCTCGCGGTCGGCAATGAGGACGCGCCAGAAATCGAGCGCATCGCCCGGGTTGAGCTCCAAAGCGTTGCGGCGGCCCCGTCGAAGGCCTACGCCACCCACCATCTTATCCAGGAAACCGCGGATCTCCCAGATCCAGTCGGCGTAATACCAACCCGCCTCTCCCCCGATCGAAAAGATCTTCGTCAGCACTTTCTCCGGATCGCAGGAGATTCGGCGACTGCGGCTGTCACGCATCACCCCGAAGGTGGGGACATCCAGGAAGGCAAACAGACGGTTTCCTTCCCGCATCGACACGGCATCGGTCCAGCTGGAGGCGACCGTGTCGAGGTTGATTCGTTCGAGTGCCCTGCGGCAGGCTTCCCGATAGGTGATGGGCTGAATCTGCAACAGATGTTGAAGCCGGTTGTCGCGGCAGATCACCTCCACTTTCATGCTGTTGACCAGGTTGGCCGCCAGGTAATAGGCCGTAGAGGTAATGAAATAGAGCCAATAGGAAGACATGCGCGGACTGAAGAAGGGCATCACCACGATGCGTCGCCGCAATCCCCGCACCTCGGCATATTGCAGCAACATCTCGCGGTAGGTGAGAATTTCCGGTCCACCGATGTCGAACACCTGATCCATCGCCTGCTCCAACAGCATGCACCCTTTCAGGTAATGCACCACATCGGCGATGCCCAACGGCTGGCAACGGGTACGGATCCAGGAGGGAGCCAGCAACAGCGGAAAGAGTTCCATCAGGTCACGAATGATCTCGAAGGAGGCACTGCCGCTGCCCACGATGATGCCGGCGCGCAGCACGGTAAGCGGCTTGCCGGAGGTACGAAGCCTCTCTTCCACGTTTTTGCGGGACTGCAAGTGATGGGAGAGCTTTTCGGAGTTTGAGATGCCGCTGAGGTAGATCACCTGCTTGCAGGAAGTCCCGGCGATGAACGAGGCAAAATGGAGCGCCGATTGTGCCTCTTGTTCCATGAAATGATCGATGGATGCAGACATGGAATGAACCAGGTAAAAAGCCACGTCGATCTCCAGTCCGGCCAAGTGTGGCGGGATCTCCCGAAGCAAATCGATTTCATGTCCGACCACCCTCGCCTTTGCCTCGCGCGGAGCCCGAAAACGTTCCATGTTGCGGACGAAGCAGGTGATCTCATGATCCTCTCCGGCCAGGGTTTGCAAGAGCCGCTTCCCGATGTATCCCGTGCTGCCTGTCAATAAAATCTTCATGCGAATCAATCATTTCATTCCCAAAATCCTGTTCCCTGAAGCGGAAGCGGTTCGAGCACCGATCCCCGGAAGGAGGTAACGGAAGAGAGGCCTCACACAAGAACTTTTGACGCCCCTATCCGATTGTTCCAACCCTTTAAAAACCAGAACAGGCGCAGAGGATCTCCCTGCGCCTGTCCGGCTGTTGTAGCGGATGTTCAGCTGATCATCCTATTCATAGAGTACCTTGTGGCATTCTGAACAGAAGGAGGTCTTCCAGGCACCTTTGATCGGCACGGGATGTTCAAATTCCAGCGACTTATCGGTTGAGCTGGTCTGTACTTTTCCTGTGGGCCCCTGGTTGATGATGACGTGGCAGAGGTTACAATCCCTGGAGATGGTTTCCCCTTTTTCCGTTTTGTGGCGATCGGAATGGCAACGGAAGCAGCCATCGGATTCGAGGTGACCCCTGTGATTCAGGTACTTGGTAGCATCAGCCCGCATGTACGGGAAGGCATTGACCTTGTATTCGTCCTGAATGGCGGTGATGGCGGCGGTGATCCGGCCTTTTTCCTTTGCCAAAATATCGGGATAATTATCCTTGTAGAAATTCATCACGGTGGCATCGATCTGCGTCATGGCCGAGTCCGAGGTGGTATAGGTAATCTTGAGTGCCTCCATGGCAGCCTTCTTGATGTAGGGAAGATCTTTCGGGATCTTGCCGGATACCATGGCGTTGTTGATGTAGAAGGTCGGAGAGTTGTACAGGTGCGACGGACGGTTGTGGCAATCCATGCAATCCATCGTCCTGACCGGCAGTGAGTCGAGTTTTGCTTTTTCGACCGGATTTTCGGTATCCATGAAGGTTTTGACCTCGCCCGTCTTGAGATTGGTCATTTTGACCCACGGAATGGTTTCACGGTCGTTGGCCGTGGCTACATATTCTATTTTGAAATTTTTGTTGATGTGCCAGTGGATACCTTCGGTCTGACCCTGAGAAGAGAATTCGGGTCCGATTTTCATCAAAAGGGAGTTGTTCCATTCGGTATTGGCAGAATCGGTCAGGTAGGAACGGATGTTGACAAGCTTGCGGGAATAGAATTTTTCCGGCCAGTGGCACCGCTCGCAGGTCTCCCTGGCGGGGCGCAGGTTGTGAAGCGGCGTCTCGATCGGACGGGCATATTTCTTGAAGGTAACGGAATAAACCTGATAAAGACCCGACATTTTGGATTTGATGTACCAACCGGCACCCTCTCCAACGTGACATTCCACACAAGCCACGCGGGCATGGGGAGAATGCTGATAGGAGACATATTCCGGCTCCATCACCTTGTGGCACAGCTTGCCACAGAATTCAACCGATTCAGAATAACGGAAAGCCTGATAGCTTCCCATGGCCGAGATGATCAGCAGGATCACTGTAATGGCAGAAATGGTAAAAAATCCCGAACGGAATTTCGGATTGTTGAAGTTGAAGACCGGCCAGTTTCCTTCGTTGGTCTCCACATCCTGCTTTTTGATCTTCAACACCACGCCCAACGGGATCATCAGCAGACCAATGACCAGGAACATCGGGACGATGATGTAGATGTACAACCCAAGATAACTGTTGTTGTGATCCGTGAACAGGGAAAAGAGGAACAGAACGATAATCACAAGGAGACTGTTGGCGGCTAAGACAATACCGGCCAGACTCATCCAGTTGTAAATCTTTTTGGGTAGTTTCATAGAGATATTCATTAATTAGTGAATGGGTTTTCGATCCTCCGACACTTCCGATGCCTGTTCCTTGCCGATCCATCTGCCACCCCATCCGGCTTAACCTGTCAAAAGTGGCTGACTACCAACACCTGCGGGTATCGCACCATGAAAGATAGGAAAAAATGTTGGAATATCCTATCTTTCTTCGGGAGATAAAGTGCAACACCTTGATTGACTGTATTTTATCAAACATAATGTTGTCTTGTAAGCCCGCATAGGAACAGGCCAAAAATATATTTTTTTATCTATGTATGTAGATATCGATCTTTAAATCAAGAAATTTATAAAGATTCTTCTTAAGCTACCCAGTAGGCCCACCGATCCGCGGAAGCGGAATAAAAAAAAATTGCCAAATTTGGGAACAAAACAGGCACATGCGCGACATAGAGACACTCAAGGATATTCACCGGCTGGTAGATGCATTTTACGCCAGGGTTCGGCAGGATGGGACCATCGGATCCTTCTTTAACGACCGGTTGGAGGGCAAGTGGGAAGCCCATCACAAAAAGCTGTACCGCTTCTGGCACACCGTTTTGTTGCGCAGGCCCGACTATTTCGGCAACCCTGTGCCGTTGCATTTCAACATGCAACTGGAGAAATCTCATTTTGACCATTGGCTGATTGTCTGGAAAGAGACGGTGGATGAGATGTTTGAAGGGATGATCGCCGAGCGGGCCAAGTTCAGGGGGGAGACCATGGCGAAAGCATTTTACGCCAAGATTGCCCGGCACGACCGCCAGCAAGCCAGTTCTGGGGGTGCGAAGCTCGGTTAATCCTGTTGCGGAAGGGATTCTTCCGATCTTCCCGTCTCGTCCGTTTCCCCGAGGTAATGAAAATAGAGCTTTTCGATCGCCAATCGGGCCGCTTGATTGATGGGCATCTGCGGAACGGCAAGATCGGGATCGATGGCCATCAGGCGCAAGGAGTAGTGGCTGAATACCGGCATCTCCTCCGGCTGGTCGATGGCCCGTTGCATGGCTTTGCCTACTGCCTCCGGCTGTTCTTCCTTCATCAATCGGCAGGTGACGAGTACGAGGTTGCCCTCTTTGTCGAGACGGTAGCCATATCCAAACAAACGGCAGATCAAGGCCCGAAAGGGGTAGTGCCGGCAGCTCCAACGCCCTTCAACCGCCGCCTCCGGATCGAAACAGACGCACCATTTGAAAGAAGGATCCTCCAATCTTTCCATGAAAGCCGTCAGCTGTCCGGTCTCATACAGGGAGGCGGCCAGTGGCAAAAACTCGAGCGGTGAGGCGGCGATGTCCGTTTTTCGGCAGCAAAGATCACAAGAATTGGGGCAGGTCATGCCCGAGTGACTTGCTTGCAACGCCAGGTGTTCGTCCAACTCATGGTACAACTGCATGACCTCGGCGATGATCCTTTTGTATGACATGGAGCGTTGTTTCAGTGAAAGAAGAGGTATCCGATCAGGATGGCTGCGATCATGCCGACGAAATCCGCCAGGAGGGCACAAGCCACCGCATGCCTGGTCTTTTTGACCCCCACCGATCCAAAATAGAGGGCAAGAATGAAGAAGGTGGTATCCGAAACGCCTTGAACGGTGCAGGAGAGTTTGCCGATGAAGGAATCGGCCCCATACATCTTCATGGCATCGATCATCATGCCCCGTGAACCACTGCCACTGAGGGGTTTCATCAGGGCGGTCGGCAGGGCTGCCACAAATTCCGAATTGATTCCCAGCGAATCAAAGACCCACTTGATGCCTGCGACCAGGAAGTCCATGGCCCCGGAGGCCCGGAAAACGCCGATGGCTACCAGGATGGCCACCAGGTAGGGGATGATGCGAACGGCGGTATTGAATCCCTCCTTGGCACCGTCGATGAAGGTTTCGTAGACGTTGATCCGGCTTTTGACGCCGAGCAGGATGAAGAACAGGATCAAGGAAAAGAGGATGATGTTGCTGGCCAGTTTGGAGAAGAGGGAGATCTGGTGTTCGGTCATGTGACTCATGGACCAGATCAGCAAGGCGATGAAGCCAAGGGTTCCTAGCAGGTAGGCCAACACCGTCCGGTCGAGGAGGTTGATCTTCTGGATGATCGAAACGGAGATCAAGCCGGTCATGTTGGCAAAGAAAGTGGCCAGCATGATGGGCAGGAAAATATCGGAGGGATCGGCGGCCCCCATTTGTGCCCTGTAAACCATGATGGCAATGGGAATCAGGCAGAGGCCTGAAGCATTCAGCACGAGGAACATGATCTGGGCATTGGAGGCTACCTCCTTGTTCGGGTTGCTCTCCTGCATCTCTTTCATCGCCTGCAATCCCATGGGGGTAGCCGCATTGTCCAGTCCCAACATGTTGGCTGCAAAATTGAGCATCATCGGACCATAAGCCGGGTGGTTCTTTCCCAGCTCGGGAAAGAGTTTGTTGAAGAAGGGACCGATCAGTCTGGAGACGATGTTGACGATGCCCCCTTTCTCCCCGATTTTCATGATTCCCGACCAGAAGGTAAGCACACCGGTAAGACCGATGGAGATTTCAAAGCCGGTCTTTGCCATGTCGAAGGTGGAATTGACCAGTTCGGGAAAGACCTCTGTGTTGCCAAAGAGAATCAGCTTGACCAGTGCGATGACGAAGGCGATGACGAAGAAGAAGATCCAGATGTAGTTTAAGGCCATGTATCGGTGGAGGAAGGTTGTTGGGTTCCCAACGGTAAAAATAAAAAAATCCGGAACTTGTCCGGATTTTTTTAAAAGTTTGGGTTCGGTTTCTTATTTGCCTGAAAATTCTTCGGCAAGGGCATTGAGGGTCTCATCGCTTAGGTCGGAGCCATTGTGAACCACGATGCGGTATCTGAAGGTGACCGATTTGCCGGCAGCGATACTGAAATTCAGACTTTCCTTACCCTTGGTGAACACACTCCATCCCAGCGGGTTGGCTGCAAACAATCCATAGCCGCGGGCATGCCAGTAGGTTGGATAACCCACGTTCTTCGGGTGGTCGATCATGGCAATGGCAATTTTTTCATTGTCCATGGTGCCATTGAGGTCCATCCAGCGACCACGGGTAGACCAGACGGCATCATCCTTGATCCCTTCGCTGCTGCGGTAGCTTCCGGTGACCCCTTCGGTGCTCATGGCTTTCACTGTCGTGGGATTGCCCTTGGCATCGGTCATGATGACCTGATCCTTGGAGGGGAGTTCGAGCTGACGTGCCACGCGAATGGCGAC